>NZ_WNXE01000023.1:18380-37016 GCF_010993615.1 Arhodomonas sp. KWT
CGGGCACCCGGTGCTCGCCGTTGACGAAGACGTAGCGCGTGTGCGGCACCTTCTGCGGGCGCATGCCGTGCATGGCGGTCGCATTGGGGATCTCGACGATCTTGTCGCACTTCATGACGTCGCAGCGTATGCGGGCCATGCGGCGGTTGGCCTTGTCCTGGATGAACACGTAGCGGCCGTCGTAGACGCCGTCCTTGTAGGAGAGGTGCGGATGGTGGGCGTCGCCGTTGACCCACACGCCGTGCCGGCTCTCGCCGTGCTCGTCGAGGTAGGCCCGGGTCTCCTCGGTGAGGCCGTCGCGGAGGACCTTCAGGCTCTCGTTGGTACGCCCCCAGCCGGTGGCCGAGCAGCGGTTGAACACCGGGATGCGCATGAGCTCGCGCATCGAGGGCACGCCGTAGAGACGGACCTCGCCGGTCTGGCCGCTGGAGTAGAAGCCGTAATACTCGTCCAGCTCGCCAGGGCCGACGTTGGCGGCGTCGGCGGCCTGTGCCGTACCCGGCTGCAGCGCCCAGCCGGCGCCGATGCCGGTCATCCCGGTCAGCCCCGCGAGTGAGGCGAGCCGGGTCGACCCGCCGAGAAAGGCCCGGCGGCTGAGCCCCTGTTTGTGATTCTGGTCGGTCATTGCCCGTTCTCCTGTGTCGATTGGTCGGATCCGGACCGGCGGGTCTCCCCCCAGCCCACGGAATGCACGGTCGCGGCGCCCGCGCCGGCGGCCGCCGGCTGCGCGCCCCCCTGCTCACGCCCGCGCCGGCCCAGGGCGCGGCGGCGCTCGCGCTTGAGCCGGCGGGTCACGTTGTGCGGGCAGCGGTGGTCGTCGAAGTAGAGTTCCTGGCAGTGCAGGCAGTAGATGCACTCGTTGACGTTGATGTGCCCCTCGGGGTGAATGGACTGCACGGGACACTCGCGGGCGCAGCGGTGGCACTGGCTGCCGCACTCCGGCCAGCGCTTGAGCCACTCGAAGGTCCGCAGCCGCGCCGGGATCGCGAGCCCAGCGCCGAGCGGGCAGATGTAGCGGCAGAAGAAGCGCTCGATGAACAGCCCCACCGAGAGCAGCGTCAGTGCGTAGACCACGTACGGCCAGTCGCGGACGAAGTTCAGGATGATCGCGGTCTTGAACGGCTCGACCTCGGCGAAGCGCTCCGCGAGGGCGAGGTCGTAGAGCGAGAGGCCGAACAGCAGCAGGAAGATCACGTACTTGATCGGCCACAGCCGCTCGTGCAGCGCGAACGGCACGCGGATCTGGCGCACGCCGAGCCACCGGGCGATGTGGTTGGTCAGCTCCTGGAGCGCGCCGAACGGACACAGCCAGCCGCAGAACGCCCCCCGGGCCCAGAAGATCATCGCCGCGGCGACGCTCGCCCAGAGGATGAACACCAGCGGGTCCATGAGGAAGTAGGTCCAGCTGAAGCCCGTGAGCACCGCGTTGGTGAGGGCAAACACGTTCACCACCGAGAGCTGGGCGTTCGACCACCAGCCGAGCCAGACCAGCACGAACGTCAGCACGCCGTAGCGCAGCCAGCGCCGCAACGCCGGCCGCCGCGATATCGTGCCCTGGAAGAAGAAGATGGCGGTGACCACCGCGAGCAGCGCGGCGAGGATGCCGATGCTGACCGGCTTGCCCTGCCAGACCCGCTTCCACAGGTCGCTGCCGCGCCCGGGGGCGGTCGCGGCCCCGGGCGCCGCGCCGCCGTTGCCGCTTCCGGCCGCCGGCGCCTTCGGCGCGGGGGTGAGGTAGCGCTCGGGGAGCTGGTAGTCCAGCTCGAAGCTCACGAAGACCTTGGACAGCGCGCCTGTCGCCCGCTGGACGAGCAGGCCCAGCTTCCAGGGCTGCACCGGATCGAAGTGTGCCTCTGCGGGCACGACGAACACGCCGATCTCCTCGAGCTCCGGTGCCCCCTCGGCCGCGAGCTCGCGCACCCGGGTGTACTGGTAGTCGTGGAAACGGGTGGTGCCGCCGGAGTGCACCATCTCGACACGGTCGAAGATGCCGCCGCGCACATAGCCCGACCCCTTGAACGAATAACGGCCCCGCCCGGCGATGAGGATCGCCTGCTGGCCCGGCTCCAGCCGGGCCTGAAGGTTGTCCCAGCCGTGCTCGCCGAGCAGCGAGCGCCCGATGGTGGGCACGCTCACCAGCGCCGTGTAGAGCTGCACGAAGGTGTCGTCCTGGGGGCCCTTCTCCGGGCGCCGCCGGGCCTTGGGATTGTCCAGCCCACGGAAGGCCTTGTTCACCTCGCGCACCGTGACCCGCATGGAAGCCACCGAGCCGTCCGCGGTCAGGGCACTCCAGTCCCGCACCTTCACGGGGGCCTCCGTGTCCACGGACCGTGCGCTGCCGCCCTCGTCCCCGCCGTCGGCCTCCAGGTCACCGAGGCCCAGGCGCCGGGCCACCTGGTTGGCGGCCCAGAGGGTGCTGTCCTCCATGACCATGGCGGTCACCGTGGCGCCGGAGACGATGTCCACCGCCTCCTCCATCTCCGTGCCGCGGGTCGCGTCGAAGCCGATGAACTGGTCCAGGAACGCCCGGATACGCTTCTCCGGGATGCCGATCAACACGATCGGCTCGTGGTGCTGCACCAGCCGCGCACCGCGGACGATGCCGTCATTGTCGACACCGACCAGGATGTCGATGGGCTTGCTGGAGTAGCCGATGGCCTGGGAGTAGTCGGTGTTGAGCAGCACGTAACCGACCTGCTCGCCGCCCCGGAACACCGGGGCTACCGGTGGGTCGGTCTGCACCGGACCGAAACGCTCCGCCCCCGGGAAGACCTGCCCCGGCTGCACCCGCTCAAGGAAGTGCCCCAGCGCGGAGGCCGAGGCACCGGCGACGCCGGGCAGCAGGCAAAGCAGAACGACGGCAAGGGACAGGCCCAGTAACCGGGTCGTTGCAGCGGGCAGGGACACGCGCATGGGAAAGTCACCTTCCGTCACCGGCTGTCACGGCTGTCGCCGTCAGCTCATTTCAATGTATATGCAATGCTACTTTTGTCATTCAATGATTCGCTTGACCGAGGTCAACATGTGGGCATGGTCACGTTAGGTCAGAATAGACAGGGCTTTCCGATCGTTGTCACGTGTTGGAGATACATCAATGAACAAGGACGAAATATACAAATTCGATGCCCTCCCGGCCGTTGACAGTGTGCCGGCACTGTTCGCCCTGGCCACGGCCATGGAACGGGAGGCCGCGTGTCGCTATGACGCACTGGCGGCACGCATGCACGCCGCCGGCAACGCCGCCCTCGCCCGGGTCTTCGCCGACCTCGCGGAGCAGGAACGCGAACACGAGCACGGCATCGCCGAGTGGGGCCGCCGGCAGGGCGTCGACACGGACTCGCTGCCGGGGTTTCGCTGGCAGTCGCCGGAGTCGCTGTCGGAGGACGCGGTTGCGGACGCCGGCGGCGAGGCACTGATGACGCCGCTACGGGCCCTGGAGCTCGCCGTGCACAACGAGGAACGGGCTTTCGCCTTCTACGTGCGCATCGCCTCCGAGGCGGAGGAGCCCGCCGTACGCGAGTACGCCGAGCGCATGGCCGACGAGGAGCTCGGCCACGTCGCCCTGCTGCGCCTCGAACGCCGGCGGGCGCGGCGACGCATCGGTCCCGGCACCCGCGCGTTCGCCGATACCGGAGCGCTCCGTGCGTACATGGACAGCGGCGAGACCACGCTACGCGGCCAGCTCGCCGCCGCCGTCGCCGCCTGCCGGAACCAGGGGCTGGAGGGCGCGGCGGCGCGTCTGGCCCGCCTGTACACGGATGCGGACGGGGAACCGTCGGCCTCCCCCGGCAGCGCAGGCACCCCGTTGAGCCATGTGGACGCGGCACTGCGGACGACGGAGGCGCTCTATGCGGCGCTGATGAGCACGGCGGAGGAGGCGAAGGACGAGGCCCTGGTGCGCGAGGCGCAGTCGCGGGCCGACGGGATCGTGCCCAGGATCGCGATCCTGGGCGACGTGCGCGCCGGGCTGGTGCGGGGGTGAGCCGGACGACGCGCGCCCGGCCCGCCCGGTGCCGGATCTACTTGCCGCCGGCGGGCAGAGAGGAGAAGTAGGCGGCGAGATCCTGGACATCCTGGTCCGACAGGCTGCCCACCATGGGGTACATCGTCGGGGCGTTGCCCCCGGTGCGCTGCTTCTCCCGGTAGGCGGTGATGGCGTTGACCAGGTACTGCTCCTTCTGGCCGGCGAGGTTCGGATACATCGGCGCGATCGACACGCCGTCCTGGCCGTGGCAGCCGGCGCAGACCGCCGCCTTGCTCTTGCCCGCGGCCGGATCCCCCTTGGCGCTGACGGCGGCGGCGAAGACGAGCATCCCCGTGAACACGATCGCTTTCTTCATCATCTGGACATCCCCCAGGGCAGTGGCGCCGGTGGCGCCTTTTAAATGAAGTACGTATTTTACTTCATTAAGGGCGCACGGCAAGGCCGCCCACTACCCCGGGGGAATTCGGGGTCAGTGGCCGGCCGCGCTGAGAACCAGGTTGACGATGACCACCAGGGCGACGACGAACACCGCAGTGAACACGGCGCCGGCGATGATGAAGGTGCCGGGCCGGCCACGGGTGAAGTCCCGCTGACGGGCCGCCTCGGACTGCACGCCGAACGCCGCCGCGGCGACGCTCTTCATCACCTGCCACGTGGACGGCGGACGCCCCTGGCCGGCGTCCGTGCTGTGCTCGCGCTCACCGTCGCTCATCACTGTCTCCCTCTCGGAATGAGTCGCCATTATAGCGGGCAAACGGGGCCGGGCTCACGACCCGTCACCGGCCCGGAAGGCGGACTCCGGCACCCGCGCCAGCACCGCGGCACCGACGGCGAAGAGCACGATCAGCGAGAGCATGGAGAAACGCACGCTACCGAACACCGTGCCGAACACACCGAACAGCGGCGGCCCCAGCACGGCCGCGAACTTGCCGAGCAGGTTGTAGAAACCGAAGAACTCACCGGCGCGCCCGGGCGGGATGAGCCGTGCATACAGCGAACGGCTCAGGGCCTGGACACCGCCCTGCACCAGCCCGACCAGCACGGCGATCACGTAGAACTCCCAGGCCGACTCGATGAACGCCCCCCACACGCAGATCGCCGCGTACACCAGCAGCCCCGCGTAGATGCCACGCCGCGGGCCCCAGCGCTCGCCCAGACGGCCGTAGAGGATCGCGGCCGGAAAGCCCACGAACTGCACCACCAGCAGCGCGACGATGAGGTCGTCGCGGCCGAAGCCGAGCGCCCGGCCGTAGGCCACCGCCATGCGGATCACGGTGTGCACCGCGTCGATATAGAGCCAGTAAGCCAGCAGGAAGACCAGCACCGGACGCACCGCGCTCAGGTGCCGTAACGTGCCGGCGAGCTCGCGCCAGCCCGCCTGCCACGCGCCGGCCTCGGGATGGCGGCGGCGCTCGGGCACCCGCCGTGCGAGCGGTAGCGCGAAAACGCCCCACCACACCGCGGTGGCCACGAACCCGGCCCGCGCGGCGGCGCCCGCGTCGGCGAAACCCAGCGCCGACGGATTGAGCGCGGCCAGCACGCAGCCGAGGTACAGCAGCCCGCCACCAAGATAGCCGAGCCCGTAACCGAGACCGGAGACGGCGTCCCACCGGGACGGCGGCGCGACGTTCACCAGCAGCGCATCGTAGAAGACATTCGCGCCCATGAACCCCACCGAGGCACACACATACAGCGCCGCGGCGGACATCCAGGCGCCGCCGGGCACCCAGGCCAGCGCGGCGGTGGCGAGCATGCCGGGGACCGCGAAGGTGAACAGCAGCCGCTTGCGTGCACCCAGGCGGTCCGCCATGGCACCGAGCAGCGGCGCCACGGCGATGAGCATCAGGCTCGCCACGGCACTCGCCCCACCCAGGCGCAGATTGCTCGCCGCCGGGCCCACGTCGGTGCTCCAGTAGTCCTGGAACAGCAGGGGGAAAAAGCCGGCGATAACGACGGTGGCAAAGGCCGAATTGGCCCAGTCGTAGAGGGCCCAGGCGGTGACCGCGCGGCGGTTCACGCGTCCTCTCCGGCCAGGACGAGACGCAGCACCAGGGCGTCCTCCCGGCCGGTCTCGGCGGGGTAGTAATCGCGGCGCCGGCCGACCTGGCGGAAGCCCTCACTGAGGTAGAGTCGCAGCGCCGCCGTGTTGGTCGGCCGCACCTCGAGGAAGATCGCCTCGACCCCGGTACGCCGGGCCTTGCGGATCCCGTAGTGGAGCAGCCGGCGGGCGAAGCCCTCGCCACGACGCTCCGGATCGACGGCCAGGTTGAGCACGTGGGCCTCGCCGGCGGCGGCGGTGACCAGGAGATAGCCCACGATCTCGCCGCGATCCAGGTGCACGCTGCAGTCGTAGCGCATGCGCAGGCAGTCGCGGAAGATGCCGGGCGTCCACGGGTAGTCGTAGGCGAGCTGCTCGATGCGTACCACCTCGGGGATGTCCGACTCCTCCATGGGCCGGATTACCGAAAGCAGTGCCGAGCGCCCGGCACTCACGACCCCGGCTCCCGCAACCGCCCATGGACCTGCTTGAGGTCCGCCCAGGCCTTGCGCTTCTCCACCGGCCGGCGCAGGAGATAGGCCGGATGGTAGGTCACCAGCAGGGCCGTGCGGCGCGGACCGTACTCGTGCCACCGGCCGCGCAGGCGCCCCAGCGGGCGGTCCGAATCGAGCAGGTACTGCGCCGAGACCCGGCCGACGGCGAGCATGATCGACGGTGCGATCAGCTCGATCTGCCGGCGCAGGTAGCCCTCGCAGGCCGCGATCTCCTCAGGGCGCGGGTCGCGGTTGTTCGGCGGCCGGGACTTGAGGATGTTGGTGATGTAGACCTGCTCGCGGGCAAGGCCGATGGCCCGCAGCATCTCGTCGAGCAGCCGGCCGGCCCGGCCGACGAAGGGCTCGCCGAGGCGGTCCTCGTCCGCTCCCGGGGCCTCGCCGACGATCATCAGCGAGGCGTCGTGGCTGCCCACCCCGAACACGGCCTGGGTACGCGTCTGATAGAGGGGGCAGGCCGTGCACTGGTCCACCTCGCGGCGCAGCGCCGTCCACTCCGCCTCGTGCTCCGCCTCCGCGGCACCGCCCCCGCCCGCCGGTGCCGGTTCGGCAACGGTCTCCCGCGTCGCGGCGCCACCGTCCGCGGCAGGCGGCTCGGAAGCGCCGGCAGCGGGTATGCCCGTCTCCACCGGGGATTCGGCCATCGGCGACGGAGATTCCGGCATCACCGGGGAGGCGGACTCAGCGCCCCCGCCGGGACACGCCTCCCCGGGGTCGGACGCCGCGCCGCTGCCGCCGCGACGGACCCAGAGCGGGATACCCATGCGCTCGAGATAGACACGCTGGCGGTCACCGGCCCCCATACGTCACCGGGTCCCCGAGCAATTCGTCGAGCGTTCTCGTCTGGTCATGCCTGCCCCCCTGGCCGTTGCCGCGCCCGCCCGGGCGCCACCGCGTCACTGCGGCGGGTGGTGATGGTGGTGACGCGCACGCATGCGCCGCCGTCGCAGGATCACCGTGAGCACCGGGCCCGACCCCATGTAGCCCAGAGCGACGATGAACAGGAACGTCGGCGGGTGCACCGACGACAGCGCGACCCCCAGCACCAGGAGCACGATCACGATGAACGGCACCCGGTAGCGGAAGTCGATCTCCTTGAAACTGTAGTAACGGATATTGCTGACCATGAGGATGCCGGCGGCGACGATCACCGCCAGCGCCGGGATCCCCGCACCCCAGCCGCCGAACTCCAGGCGGTTGCCGGCCCAGACCATGCCCGCGACCGTGGCCGCGGCGGCCGGGCTGGGCAACCCCTGGAAGAAGCGCTTGTCCGCCACACCGACCTGGGTATTGAAGCGCGCCAGGCGTAGACCCGCGCAGGCGGCGTAGACGAACGCCCCGAGCCAGCCGAGCTTGCCCCAGGTGTCACCGAGCTGGGCGAGGTCGCGCAGCGCCCACTGATACATGACCAGCGCCGGCGCCACACCGAAGGAGACCATGTCGGCGATGCTGTCGTACTGCACGCCGAAGTCGCTCTGGGTATTGGTCAGCCGGGCCACCCGCCCGTCCATGCCGTCCATGACCATGGCCACGAAGATGGCCACGGCGGCGGTCTGGTAGGCACCGTTGTTGGCCGCCACCACGGCGTAGAAGCCGAAGAACAGGGCGACGGTGGTCAGCAGGTTGGGCAGAAGGTAGATACCGCGACGTCGCGGGCGGGGGTTGTGCTCGTTCATGGCCCTCTCGGCTGGGCGGATTCGCACCTGCCCAGACTACCGGGCAGGCGCGTGGCTTGCCAGCGCGGAGCGCCGGCAACGCCCGGGCGCTGGCCCGCCTGTGTAACCGCTTCCCGGACCGTGCCGGGAAGCGTGTGTCGCCGGCAGGTCCGTCACACGCGTGCCGGCGCGTGAACGCCCGCCGTCCGCCGGACCGCCGTGGAGCGGCCCGGCGGGGACCAGGGCGGGCTAGTTGCGCTCCCGGTCGACCAGCTGCTTGGCACGGATCCAGGGCATCATCTCGCGCAGGCGGCCGCCCACCTCCTCGATGGGGTGCTCGGCGGCCTTGCGGCGCATCGCCTTGAGACGCGGCGCATTGGCCTGGTTCTCCAGCACGAACTCCTTGGCGAACTCGCCGTTCTGGATCTCCTCGAGAATCTCGCGCATCGCGTAGCGGGACTCCTCGTTGATCACCCGCGGACCGCGGGTGAAGTCGCCGTACTCGGCGGTATTGGAGATGGAGTAGCGCATGTTCGCGATGCCGCCCTCGTAGAGGAGGTCGACGATCAGCTTGGTCTCGTGCAGGCACTCGAAGTAGGCCATCTCCGGGGAGTAGCCCGCCTCGACCAGGGTCTCGAAGCCGGCCATGATGAGCTCGGTCATGCCACCGCAGAGCACCACCTGCTCGCCGAAGAGATCGGTCTCGGTCTCCTCGCGGAAGGAGGTCTCGATCACGCCGGAACGACCCGCACCGTTCGCCACCGAATAGGACAGCGCGACGTCGCGGGCGCGGCCGCTGGCGTCCTGGTGGATGGCGATCAGCGACGGCACGCCGCCGCCCTCGGTGTAGGTCGAGCGCACGAGGTGGCCGGGGCCCTTCGGCGCGATCATGATCACGTCGAGGTCCTTGCGCGGCTCGATCTGGCCGTAGTGGATGTTGAACCCGTGGGCGAAGGCGATCGCCGCGCCCTCCTTGAGGTTGGGCTCGATGCGCTCGCGGTAGATGGCGCCCTGGTGCTCGTCCGGGGTAAGGATCATCACCAGGTCCGCGCTGGCGGAGGCATCCTCGATGCTCGCCGTCTCCAGGCCCGCCTGCTCGGCCTTGCGCGCCGACGCCGAGCCCTGGCGCAGGCCGACCACCACCGGCACGCCGGACTCCTTGAGGTTGTTGGCATGGGCATGGCCCTGGGAGCCGTAGCCGATGATGGCCACCTTCATGCCCTGGATGATGGAGAGATCCGCATCCTTATCGTAGAAAACCTTCATGATGTCACCGCTTGTTTGATTGACGACCGCCGACACGGCGTCGGGCCGGCCGGGGCAGGTCGGTTCGGGGCACGGGATGGCGGCGGATCAGATACGCATCTGACGGTCGCCGCGTGCGATGCCGATCACGCCGGAGCGTACGACCTCGACGGGCGTTTTGCGCCCGATGACCTCGAGGAAGGCGTCCAGTTTGCTGCTGGTGCCCGTGAGCTCGATGGTGTAGGTCTTCTCGGTGACGTCGAGGACACGCCCGCGGAAGATATCCGTGAGGCGCTTGAACTCCTCGCGCGCATCGTTGGTGGCGGCCTGGACCTTGACGAGCATCATCTCCCGTTCGATGTGCTCGGCCTCGGTGATGTCCAGGACCTTGACCACGTCCAGCAGCTTGTTGAGCTGCTTGATGATCTGCTCGATGATCTGGTCATCGCCGATGGTTACCAGCGTCATGCGCGAGAGCGTGGCATCATCGGTGGGCGCGACGGTAAGCGATTCGATGTTGTAGCCTCGCGCGGTGAACAGTCCGGCAATGCGCCCCAGCGCCCCGAATTCGTTCACCACGAGAATGGATATGATATGCCGCATGATGCCTACCAGAAAGAATACGCCAGGGGGTCGGCGCATGGCTCCGGCCCCACGGTCTCACGCATGGGAAACCCGGAAAACCTACTCGGCACCGGATATGGCGTCAAGCGTGGAACCGCGCGCCCTCACTGACGGTTGAGCACGGCGGCACCAGCCGGATAATGGCGGTAATTGAATACGAAAGGAGAATCGGCATGCGCTGGACCGCAATCCTGCTCGCCCTCGCGCTGGGCGTCCCGGCCGCCGCATCGGCAGCCGTCTACAAGTGGACCGACGCCGACGGGGAGGTCCACTACGGCAGCCAGCCACCCCAGGGCAGAGACGCCCGCGAGGTCCGCGTGCCCGGTGCCGGCAAGGGGAAGGGGCAGCCCGGCGATACCGCAAAGGAGGGATCCGCCGCCCCGTCGCAGACCGCCGGTGACGACGCCGACAGGAAGCCGGAGCGCGGCACCCCGGACCCGGACTGGATGCGACAGCAATGCCAGGCCGCCCGGGACAACCTGGAGGCGTTCACCAACGCCACGCCCAACCAGCGCTTTCGCCGCCCGGACGGCGAGGTAGTACGCTACAGCGCCGAAGAGATCGAATCCCAGCGCAAGGAGGCGCAGGCGTTCATCGACAAGAACTGCAGCGACATCCCGGCCAAGGGCAACGACGCGGCGCGCTGACCGCGCACCGGCCCACACCCGAGAACGAACAACGCCCCGGAGGCACCAGCCAGTCATGCGAGCCAGCCGTTTTCCCCTGTTCACCGCCAAGGAAACCCCCGCGGACGCCGAGATCGTCAGCCACCAGCTGATGCTGCGCGCGGGGATGATCAGCCGCCTCGGCGCCGGCCTCTACACCTGGCAGCCGCTGGGCCTGCGGGTGCTCAAGCGCGTCGAGCAGGTGGTCCGCGAGGAGATGGACGGCATCGGGGGCATGGAGCTGCTCATGCCCGCGATCCAGCCCGCGGAGCTCTGGCAGGAGTCCGGGCGATGGGACCAGTACGGTCCGGAGCTGCTGCGCATCACCGACCGTCACGAGCGCGAATTCTGCTTCGGCCCCACCCACGAGGAGGTCATCACCGACCTGCTCCGCCGGGAGCTGCGCAGCTACCGCCAGCTGCCGCTGACCTACTACCAGGTCCAGACCAAGTTCCGCGACGAGATCCGTCCGCGTTTCGGCGTCATGCGCTCGCGGGAGTTCATCATGAAGGACGCGTACTCCTTCCATATGACCCCCGGATCGCTGGAGGAGACCTACCAGGACATGCGCGGCGCCTACACCCGCATCTTCGAACGCCTGGGACTGGACTTCCGCCCCGTCTCCGCGGACTCCGGGGCCATCGGCGGCAGTGTCTCCGAGGAGTTCCACGTCCTCGCGGACTCCGGTGAGGACGAGATCGCCGCCTGCGAGCGCTGCACCTACGCCGCCAACACCGAGCTCGCCGCGAGCCGCCCGGCGATGCCGGAGAGCCTGCCCCCCGCCGCGGCGGAGGAGCAGGCGACGCCCGGCATCGAGACCGTGGCCGAGCAGGCGGAGATGCTGGGCATCGGCGCCGAGCGGGTGGTCAAGAGCGTGGTCGTGATGGCCGACGGCGTCCCCGCGGTGCTGTTCGTCGCCGGCGACGACGAGCTCAACATGGTCAAGGCCGCCCACGCGCTGGACGCCGAGGAGGTCCGACTCGCCGAGCCCGGGGAGGCCTTCGAGGCCACCGGCGTGCCCCGCGGCTTCATCGGCCCCGTCGACCTGCCCGCCGGCCTGCGCACCCTGGTGGACCACCGCGCCGCGGCGAGCACCAACTTCTCCTCCGGCGCAAACCGCGCCGACTGGCACTGGATCAACCTGAACTGGGGCCGGGACACCCCGGCACCGGAGACCGCGGACCTGCGCACCGTGCGTGCCGGCGAGGGCTGCCCGCGCTGCGACGGCGCCCTGGAGATCAAGCGCGGCATCGAGGTCGGTCACATCTTCCAGCTCGGTACCAAGTACAGCGAGGCCATGGAGGCCACGGTGCTGGACGAGAACGGCGAGAACACACCCATGCACATGGGCTGCTACGGCATCGGCGTCTCCCGTGTGGTGGCCGCCGCCATCGAGCAGAACCACGACGCGCGCGGCATCATCTGGCCGGAACCGATGGCGCCGTTCCGCGTGGGCATCGTCTCCATCAACGCGCACAAGTCGGCACGCGTGGCCGAGACCGCCGAGCGGCTCTACAACGAACTCCGCGCGGCGGGCATCGACTGCCTCTGGGACGACCGCGAGGCGCGTCCCGGCGTGAAGTTCGCGGACATGGAGCTGATCGGCATCCCCCACCGGCTGGTCATTGGCGACCGCGGCCTCGACGAGGGCACGGTGGAATACCGCCACCGCCGCGCCGCGGACAGCGAGGCGCTGGCGCTGGACGGCGTCGTCGACGAGCTGCGCCGACGCTGCGCCTGAGGGACCGCCGATGGGGGTGCGGCGGCGACTGGGGCTGATCGTCGTGCTGGCCCTCGGCCTGGTGGCCGGGGGCGCGCACGCCACCGATGCCGCCGATTCCGGCCAGCGCCCGGACCCCGCCCTGCGCCAGGCCCTGGAGCGGGCACTGGAGGGCAGTGACAGCTTCGCGAACCGCTTCGACGCCGAGGTGTGGCTGATGGACATGTCCACCCGGCTGCGCCGGCGCATCCCCGACCCCGACAGGCGCCTGCGGCTGCTCAAGCTGGTGCACTACGAGGCCCGCCGGGCAGACCTGGAGCCGGAATGGGTGCTCGCGCTGATCGACGTCGAGAGCGATTTCCGCCGCTTCGCCATCTCCAGCGCCGGGGCCCGCGGCTACATGCAGATCATGCCGTTCTGGCTCGACGAACTCGACCGCCCGGACGGCAACCTCTTCCGACCGGCGCTCAACCTGCGCATGGGCTGCACCATCCTCCGCCACTACCTGAACATCGAGAACGGCAACCTCACCCGCGCACTGGCCCGCTACAACGGCAGCCTGGGTCAGACGTGGTACCCGGAGCGTGTATTCCGCGCCCTGCGCCGGCGCTGGCACCCCCAGTAGCTGGCCCGTGCCAGGACGCCCGGTCCGTGCGCAGGGGGCAACGGCCCGGTGACATCGTCCTGCGCGTCCAGCACCGGGTAATCGATACCGTGCCGGCGGCGGTGCCCCGCGACATCCTGCCCCCGCGGGGTCACCGCGTGCGCCTCGGCCACCCCCACCGCATCGCTGGTGCGCAGGATCGCCGAGAGGTTATGGGGCTTGCCGCCCCCGGCTGGTCCGGCTGGCGCGCCCGTCCAGTGTCGCGCGCATACGCGCGAGCCGCTGTGCTGTCATACACGCTCCGCGATAACATTGGCGGACCGCCCGTCAGCCACGAGGTAACCATGCCGCATCCCCCCTTTCGCGAGGTCCTCATCGCCGGCTGCGGACGTATCGGCCGGCAGCTCGGCCTCGCACTGGCCGGCGACGGGAGCCGCGTGCTCGGCCTGCGCCGCCGGCCCGACGCCCTGCCGGCGGAGATCGAGCCCGTTGCCGCCGACCTCACCGACCCCGACGGCCTCGCCGCTGCACTGCGGGGCCGGCGGCCGGAGGCGGTGTTCTACATCGCCACGCCCCCCGCCTATACCGACGAGGGCTACCGCGAGGCCTACGTGCTCGGCCAGCGCAACCTGATCGAGGCACTGCAGATCAACGGCGCCTCGCCGGCGTGGCAGTGCTTCGTCTCCAGCACCGGCGTGTACGGCCAGGACGACGGCGGCTGGGTGGACGAGGACAGCCCCACCGAGCCGCAACGCTTCTCCGGACGACGTCTGCTGGATGCCGAGGCGGTGGCCCTCGGCGCGCCCTGGCCGGCGACGGTGGTGCGCTTCGCGGGGATCTACGGGCCAGGTCGCGGCCGGCTTCTGCGGCGGGTGCGCGAGGGGGCCGCCTGCCGGGACGAGCCGCCGCGCTGGACCAACCGCATCCACGAGGCCGACTGCGTGGGCTTCCTCGCCCACCTCGCCCGCCTCGCCGGACCGGAGCGGCGGTATATCGGGGTCGACGACGAGCCCGCGACCCAGTGCACCGTGATGGACTGGCTGGCGCAGCGGATGGGCTGCCCGCCGCCGCCCCGCGAGGCCCGTGACGGCGCCGGCATGGGCCGGCGCTGCCGCAACCGCCGCCTCCACGACAGCGGCTACCGCCTGCGCTACCCCGGCTTCCGGGACGGCTATGCAGCGATGCTGGAGTCCGGCGGGACGGAGTGACCGGCCCCCAACGCGCGGACGTGCTACGGCACCACGTCCGCGATCAGCGCGGCCAGGCGGTTCTGCGCCCCCAGGTAGCGCTCCAGGCTCACGCGCACGCCGGGATGGCGCTCACGCGCGGCCTCGATGATGGCGGGGATGTCCTCGGCCACGTGCCGGCCCGCCGAGAGGAAGTACGGCAGGCAGACGATCTCGTCGCAGCCCACCTCAATCTCCCGCTCAATGGCGGCGGCGATGTCCGGCTCGGCGAGCTCCAGGAACGCGCAGCCGACACGGTCGTAGCGACCGTCCATCCTCGCGGCCACGGCGGTGGCCAGGCCGCGGACCTCGTCGTTGGAGGCCTCGCGGCGGCTGCCGTGGGCGAGGATGAGCAGCGAACGCAGGCCGTCCACCCCGCTCACTTGCGCGGCAGGGTCTCGAGGCCGGCGTCGAGCGTCGAGAAGTACGTCGCCAGGTCCGCCATGTCCTCCCTGGACAGCGAGCCGACCTGCCCGGCCATGACCGGGTTCTGCCGCTTGCCGCTCTTGTAGGCCTGGAGCGCGTGGAACAGGTAGTCCGCGTGCTGGCCGGCGATCTTCGGGAACGCCGGATTATTGAGGTCCGGCGCATGGCACGACATGCACACCTGGGCCTTGGGCTTGCCGTCCTTTGCGCTACCCGGCGGTATCGCCCCGGCCTGGGTGGTCATGGCGAGCAGCGCCGTGGCGGCGAGTCCGATAAGCAGTCTGTTCATCATCCCCTCCCCGTCACTTGTCCGCGCCGACCTGGGCAAAGTACGCCGCGATATCCTGCATGTCCTGCTCGCTCAGGCTCGAGGCCTGTGCCTGCATGGTGACGTGCTCGCGCTGGCCGCTCTTGTAGGCCTTCAGCGCGGATACGATGTACTGCGCATGCTGGCCGCCGAGCTTCGGCACGTGATAGGCGGGATAGGCGTTACGGTAGCCGTCGACACCGTGACAGCCCAGGCAGGTGGCTGATTTCTCCGCCCCGGCGGCGGGATCGCCGGCAGCGTGCGCCGCGCCCGCCATTGCCAGCATCACGCCGGCCGCGAGTAGAAGCTTCGTCTTCATCTTTCCCCTCTCGAGACAGTTCCAGCCGGCAGTGGCAGGCCGCTGCCGGCCGGCGAATCGGTGGTCAGTTCGCCGGCGGCTTATGTTTCCACGTCTTGGAATCCGCGTAAAGCGAGCGCCGCGTGGGGCCCCTCACAGCGTGTCGAAGCCCTCGTCGATGCGTGACGGCGGCGTCACGGGCTCGAGCGCAGACACCCGCGCATGCTGTGGTCCGTCGCGCAGCCACTGCGCCAGCGCGTCGAGCGCCGCCGCCTCGCCACGGGCCGCGACCTCCACACTGCCGTCCGGCAGGTTGCGGGCGTAGCCGTCGAGCCCGAGGCGCAGCGCCTCCTGCCGGGCCGACGCCCGGAAGAACACGCCCTGGACACGGCCGTATACCCGCCAGGCCCGGTTCTCCATCATTGCCTCCCGTCGATTTCATCTGTTTCCGCCGGTCCGGACACAGGCCGTTGCCTTCGTAACGATCCCTAGCCAGACTGCGTGCCATTGTAGCGAAGCAGACACCGCAGGAGGATCGGGCATGAGCACCAGCCCCGTGCGCATCTACCACAACCCCCGCTGCAGCAAATCCCGCGAGACCCTCGCGCTGCTGCGCGAGCGCGGCGTGGAGCCGGAGGTCGTCGAGTACCTCAAGACACCGCCGTCCCCCGCCGAACTGGGCACCCTGCTGGACCAGCTCGGCCTCGAGCCGCGGGCGCTCATGCGAAAGCGCGAGCGCGAGTACCGGGAACTGGGACTGGACGACGGGCAGCTCGACCGCGATGCACTGATCCGGGCCATGAACGAGCATCCCCGGCTGATCGAGCGCCCCATCGTGGTGGCCAACGGCCGCGCGGCACTCGGGCGCCCGCCGGAGAACGCGCTCTCGGTCCTCGACTGAGCCCGCCGACGGGTACCCCGCGCCAACGATGCTGCGATACTGCGCCGGGCCGCGACAACGCCCGGCCGCCCACACCGGAGAAGGTCCGAGCAAGCCATGGCCGACGTCCTCATCCTCTACTACAGCCGCTTCGGCGCCACCGCCGCGATGGCGGAACAGATCGCCCACGGCGTGGAGTCGGTTGCCGGTGCCAGTGCGCGCGTGCGCACGGTGCCCCCGGTCTCCACCGTCTGTGAGGCGGTGGCGGACGACATCCCGGCCAGCGGGCCGCCCTATGTCGAGCGCGATGAGCTCGCCGCCTGCGACGCCCTCGCACTGGGCAGCCCCACGCGCTTCGGCAACATGGCGGCGCCGCTGAAGTACCTCCTCGACGGGACCTCCGACCTGTGGCTGGGCGGCACCCTCGCCGGCCGGCCCGCAGCGGTATTCACCTCCACCGCGTCCATGCACGGCGGCCAGGAAACCACCCTGACCAGCATGATGCTGCCGCTGCTGCACCACGGCATGTACCTGGTGGGGCTGCCCTATACCGAATCCGCCCTGCGCGAGACCACCACCGGCGGCACCCCCTACGGGGCGAGCCACTATGCCGGCCCGGACAGTGACCGCCCCCTCGACGACGACGAGGCACGGCTGTGCCGGGCACTCGGCGCCCGCCTCGCGGACGCCGCGGTCACCCTGGAGCGGGGGCGCGCATGAGCCGCGGCGACGCGCTCTACCGCGGCGTACTCGTCGCCTGGACCGCCCAGTTCGCACTGCTGATGAGCTGGTACCTGTGGCTCTCGCCGCCGCCCCCGGCGCTGCGCGCCCCGCTGCTGATCGTGATCGTCGCACCGTGGCTGCTGCCCCTGCGCGGGCTGCTGCGCCGCCGGCGCTATACCCTGGCGTGGAGCAGTCTGCTGGTGCTCGCCTACTTCATCCACGCCACTCTGGCGGCCAGCGCGCCGCCCCCGCAGCGCTGGCTCGGCATCGCCGAGCTGGTCACCAGCCTGGGCTACTTCGCACTGGTCATGGCCTACATGCGCACCACCCGCGCGGCGGTCCGCCATCAGTGACGGCACCGATGCAGCACCCCGGCGGGACACGGTATCCAGTGGCTGACGCCCCCGCGCACGCACCGCAGCCGCGTTCCGCCTATGCGACTTCGCCGTCGGCCGCAGAATGTTGCGCCGTCAGCAGCACATCATCGGCGCCGGCGTAGATGCGGCGCGAGCGCAGGTAGCCGGCGCCGAGCCAGGACGGCTCGCGGGCGTCGACGGGCATGCCGGGGGGTATTCGCCCGGTGCGCTCGTAGTAGGCGGCGTAGCCCTGCTCCTCGTCGCTGAGCGAGATGCCGAGGCGCCGGGCATTGAGGGCAAAGCGCTCGTCGCCGTCGAGCAGCTGCTTGTACCGCACCAGGTCCTTGAGGTGGCCGATCACCTCTGTGCGATCGTCGGCGAGAAAGCCGGCGATGGCGTCGTGGACGTAGTGATCCATGAGCGTGGCCACCGCGGCCGGCGGGCGGGCGAGCGTGTCGAAGAAGCCGTCGATGCGCCGCCAGTCCCCGTCCAGCGACGGGTCGAGGCCGTTGGGGAAGCGGTCGAGGATCAGCACGGGCAGGGGCGTGGCCAGGCAGGCGAGGCTGCTGAAATCGGGCATCGTCATGAGCGTTTGCAGGAACGTGGTGCGGCCGCGCTCGGCCGGCGGCTGCTGCGGGGCGGCGTCCGGAGTGGTGAAGCAGCGCCGGTGTAAGCCGCGCCATCGCCGGAAGCTCGCCAGCTCCTCGCCGAAGGCGGCCCAGGCGCTCGCGAGGCGGTTGCGGGAGAGCGTCGAGGCACGCTGATAGCTCGTGAGCGCGGCGATGCCGCCGTGGCGGTGCAGGTGCACCCGCCACTCGATGGCCCGGCGCCAGTGCTCGCGCACGATCGCCGCCGTGCCGCCGCTGCGGGTCTCGAAGACGTCCAGGTAGGCGTTGAAGTCGGCGATGGTGCGGGGGGTGATCTTGTAGCCGTCCTGCACGTCGGGCTCGGCGTGCTCGAGCTTCAGCGGCACGCCGGCGAGCCGCGCCTGGCGGTACATCTCCGCCAGGGGCAGGCGCGAGAGCATATCGGCGCCCAGCTCCTCGGTGCCCTTGCCCTGGTCCCCCGGGCGGTAGCCGCCCCCGATGTCGGAGTGCACGCCGGGGTAGACGAGCTCCTTGCCGTTGGCGGGCAGCTCATCGCCCACGTGGATGGAATCCAGCGGGAAGGAACGCCGGTTCTCGTGGGCGGCGACCAGGTGCAGGCAGCGCCCGGCCTCGCGCGGCACGCGCAGCGCGCGCTGGGCGTCGGCCCAGCCGCCGTGGCCGTCGGCGATCACGCTCAGGTTCGCCAGCCCCACCGAGGCCACCGTGTCGAACAGCCCGAGGAAGTCGTGGCTGAGCGGGAAGCCGGCCAGCGTCATCGGCTCCGG
>NZ_WNXE01000240.1:0-3159 GCF_010993615.1 Arhodomonas sp. KWT
GCGCGCCCCCGCCCGACGACGGGAGTAGAGCATGGCGGACAACGGCAATGCCGTGGAGCTGCGCGGCGTGGTCAAGCGCTTCGACGACTTCGTGGCCCTGCGCCGCGCGGACCTGGACGTACCCGAGGGCAGCTTCGTGACCTTCCTCGGGCCCTCGGGCTGCGGCAAGACCACGACACTGCGGATGATCGCGGGCCTGCTGGACCCCAGCGAGGGGGATATCCTGGTCAAGGGCCGGCGCATCAACGACGTGCCCATCCACCGGCGCAACCTCGGACTGGTGTTCCAGAACTACGCGCTGTTCCCCCACAAGTCGATCTTCGACAACGTCGCCTTCGGCCTTAAGTACCGCCGGGTATCGCGCTCGGAGGTCACCCGGCGGGTGCGCGAGGCCCTGGCGCTGGTGCGCCTGCCCGACGTCGAGGAGCGGTTGCCCATCCAGCTTTCCGGCGGCCAGCAACAGCGCATCGCCCTCGCCCGCGCCATCGTCTTCGAGCCGGACGTGCTGCTGCTCGACGAGCCGCTGTCGGCGCTGGACGCGAACCTGCGCGAGGAGATGCGTATCGAGCTCAAGCGCATCCAGCGCGAGCTCGGCATCGCCACGATCTTCGTCACCCACGACCAGTCCGAGGCGCTGGCCATGTCCGACAAGGTCGTGGTCATGAACCACGGTGTGATCGAGCAGGAGGGCACGCCGGAGGCGGTCTACAACGAACCGGCCACCGCCTTCGTCGCCGACTTCCTCGGCCACTCGAACATCCTGCCGGCACGGGTGCGCGGCCGCGAGGGCGACTACTACCGCGTCGCCCTCGAGGACACGGGCATGGAGATCCTCACCGCCGCCGGAAACGCCGGGCCGCTGGAGACCGGCGCACCGGTGCGGCTGGTGCTCCGCGCCGAGCGCCTGCGCCTCGGCGACGGCCACGAGCACCGCGACGGCGACACCCTGCTCGAGGCGCGGGTGGACACCGTCGACTACCAGGGCCAGCTGGCCCGTTACTTCCTCAGCGTCGCCGGGATGCAGCTGCAGGCGATCAACGCCATCGACCGCCGGCCCTTCACCGAGGGCGCGGCGGTGCAGGTCCGCGTGCGCGGCGACGACTGCGTGGTCCTCCACGGCCACGGCGACTGACCACCACCGACAGGCAAGCGAAGGGAACGACCATGAGCGCATCCGCCGGCGACGAACGACCGCCGTCCCACCTGTTCTACCAGTCCCGCCAGCGCCGCCCGCTGATCGACCGGGCCGAGGGCGTGTACCTGTGGGACACCGACGGCCGGCGCTACCTCGACGGCTCTTCCGGGGCGATGGTCAGCAACATCGGCCATTCCAACCCCCGGGTACTGGAGGCCATGCAGGCCCAGATGGCCCGTGCGACCTTCGCCTACCGGCTGCACTTCGAGAACGAGCCCGCCGAACGGCTCGCCGCCCGCACCGCGGCGGCGATGCCGCTGGGCATGGACCGGGTGTTCTTCGTCTCCGGCGGCTCGGAGGCCGTGGAGAGCTGCCTCAAGCTGGCGCGCCAGTACGCCGTGGCCACCGGCCAGGCCAGCCGCTACAAGGTCGTCTCCCGGTTTCCGAGCTACCACGGCGCCACCCTCGGGGCACTGGCGGTCACCGGCTACGCCCCCATGAGCGCGCCGTTCTCGCCGATGATGCACGAGATGCCCAAGATCCCCGCGCCCACCTGCTACCTGGACCGGGACGGGCTCGACATGCACCAGCGCGGGCTGCGCTACGCGGACATGCTGGAGTCGGAGATCCTGCGCCAGGGCCCGGAGACGGTGCTCGCCTTCATCATGGAGCCGGTGGGCGGCGCGGCCACCGGCGCACTGGTCGCCCCGGACAGCTACTACGCGCGTATCCGCGAGATCTGCGAGCGCTACGGCGTGCTGCTCATCCACGATGAGGTGATGTCCGGCGCCGGACGCACCGGGCGCTTCCTCGCCGGCGAGCACTGGGACGTCATCCCCGACCTCATCGCCCTGTCCAAGGGCTTCGCCGCCGGCTACGCGCCCCTCGGCGCGATGGTCGCGCCCGGCTGGATGGTCGAGCCGGTACTCGACACCGGCGGGTTCATTCACGGCTACACCTATGCCGGCAACCCCCTCGCCTGCGCCGCCGGGCTGGCCGTGCTCGACGAGATCGAGTCCCGCGACCTGGTGGGCAATGCCGCGCGCATGGGCGAGCGGCTCCGGGCCCGGCTGGACGGGCTGGCGGAGCGCTTCCCGATGATCGGCGACGTCCGCGGCAAGGGCCTGCTGCAGGCCGTGGAGCTGGTGGCCGACCGCGAGACCATGGCCGTTCTGCCCCCGGAGCGCATGGCCGCGGCACGGCTGGTGGAGCTCGCCTACGAGCGCGGGCTGATCATCTACTGGCGCCGCACCCGCGGCGGCTACAGCGGCGATCACGTGCTGGTCTGCCCGCCACTGATCGTCGACGAGTCCCACATCGAGGAGATCGCCGCGACGCTCGGCGACGCCCTCGCGGCGCTGGAAGCGGAGCTCGCGGCGGCGAGGTAACCCCGCGGGGACGCCGCCACGGCGTCCCCGCGGACCGTCCCGTCCCCCTGGAACCGACAATCAACGGAGGCGCCTCGTGACACGCAAGGTCATCATCACCTGTGCGGTGACCGGCTCGGTGCACACCCCGACCATGAGCGAGTACCTGCCGGTCACCCCGGAGCAGATCGCCGAGCAGGCCATCGGCGCCGCCGAGGCCGGCGCGGCGGTGCTCCATCTCCACGCCCGCAACCCCGAGGACGGACGGCCCACGCCGGACCCCGGGGTGTTCATGCGCTTCCTCCCGCGTATCCGCACGGCCACCGACGCGGTGGTGAACATCTCCACCGGCGGCGGCATGCCCATGACCGTGCACGAGCGCATGCAGGCCGCGCTGCGCGCGCAGCCGGAGATGGCCTCGCTGAACATGGGCACCATGAACTTCGGACTCTACCCGGCGTTGTCGCGCTACGATCACTGGCGCTACGACTGGGAGCCGGCGTTCCTCGACGCCAGCCGCGACTTCGTGTTCAAGAACACCTTCGCCGACATCGAGACCCTGCTCGCCGAGCTCGGCGACGGCTGCGGGACGCGCTTCGAGTTCGAGTGCTACGACGTCGGCCACCTGTTCACCCTCGCCCATTTCCTCGACCGGGG
>NZ_WNXE01000241.1:0-3148 GCF_010993615.1 Arhodomonas sp. KWT
CCTGGTCGACGGCGACCGGGCGACGAGCGAGGTCCTGATCAGCCGCTACACCAGCCTGCACTGGTCCGGCGGCAGCAGTGTCGTGCCCGCCTTCGTCAATCTGCCGCAGGACATGCTCGAGGCCGAGTCGCTGCCCGCCGTTCCCCCGGCGGAGCTGGTCATCGAGGTCCTCGAGGACGCCTCGCCCACACCGGCACTGATCACCGCCCTGGAACGCTACCGCGAGACCGGCTACCGCATCGCACTGGACGATTTCGCCCATGCAGGACACCTCGAGCCCCTGATCGCCCTGGCGGACGTCGTGAAGCTCGATGTGCAGGCGCTCGGCGAACGCGGGCTGGCCGAACAGGTCCGGCTGCTCGCACCCCACAACGTAACGCTGCTCGCCGAGAAGGTGGAGACGCGCGAGGAGTTCGAGCACTGCCGCACGCTCGGCTGCACGCTCTTCCAGGGGTACTTCCTGCGCCGTCCGGAGCTGCTCACCGGGCGTGTACCCGAGAGCAACCGCATCGTCCTGCTACAGCTGCTGGCCGCATTCGCTGACCCGGACGTGTCCACCCGGCAACTGATCGAGCTCATCGAACGCGACCCGCCGCTGACCTATCGCCTGCTGCGCGTGCTCAATTCCTGCGCCCTGGGTGTGCGTCATCCGGTAAGCAGCCTCAAGGAGGCGCTGGTGCTGCTCGGGCGCCGGGAGGTACACAAGTGGGTCGCCCTGCTGGTGCTCGGCGCCCGGGACGGCACGCCCACGGAGCTCGTGCGCCAGGCACTCACCGTCTCGCGCATGTCCGAATTGCTGGCCGGACGCAGCGGCCGCGCCGATCCCGACCGGGCGTTCTTCGCGGGTCTGCTCCGCCACATGGACGCCCTGCTCGACATCCCGCGGGAGACACTTCTTGCCGAGATCGATATCGGAACGGAGATTCGGGAGGCACTGGAAGGCGGACACAACGACGTCGGCGACGTCCTGGGCAAGGTATGCCTGTTCGTCGACGGCCGCTGGACCGAGCTGCCGCGCGGGGACGACCCGGCGATGCTGCAGGGCTGCTACGCGGACAGCCTGGACTGGACCAACGAGACCATGCAGAGCATGTTTTCGGTGGCATCCGATCCGTAGTCGCCGTCACCGTCACGACCCATTGTGCACCACCCGGCGGCCTTCCCCGGGCATCCACGCGGCACCGGGCGAAAACACGGCATGGGCCGGCTAGTCGCCCGGATGCCCCTCCCGGAACCGGGCCACTTCCCCCATCAGCCAGTCGATGAAACGAACCGCCAACGGCGGCGGCTCGCCGGCCGCCGGTGTGATCAGGCTATAGCCGAACGGCGAAGGGAATGCATAGCGTTCGCCGAACGGGCGCACCAGCACCCCGCTGTCCAGGCGGTCCGCCGCCACGACCCGTCCCACCAGCGCAACACCGCGGCCGGCGATGGCCTGGTCCAAGGCATGACTGAATAGGGAATAGTGCCACTGCACCGGGGCCGGCACCCCGGCGGCCCCGACGTGGTCCAACCAGTGCCGCCAGGTGGGAATCGCCGGCTCGGTGCAGGAGACATGAATCAACGTGTGCCCCGCCAGGTCAGCCGGCTCCTGCAGCGGCGGACCACGCTCCAGCAGCGCCGGCGAACACACCGGAAACATGGGGTCGGAGAGCAGCGGCCGGTCCTCCACGCCGGGCCATGGCCCGGTACCGTAGCGGATGGCGAGCCGGGCACGGCCGTCGTCCCATTCCGGCTGCGTGAGCACCTCGCTTGCCTCCAGCGCGACCTCCTCCCCGCGGGCATCAAAGCCCGCCAGCCGGGGCAGCAGCCAGTGCTGCACGAACGAGGGTGGAGCGGAGATCGACAGGCCGGCGCGCGGCAAGCGCTGGGCCTCCCGGTAGGCCTCGGCGAGCCGGTCCAGCCCTGCCCCGGCACTCTCCGCGAGACGCCGGCCCGCCGCGTTGAGACGCACGCCGTGGGCGTTGCGCTCGAACACCGGAAAGGCCAGCCGGGACTCCAGCTCCTTGACCTGCCGGCTCACCGCACCGGCGGTGACGTGCAGCTCCGCAGCGGCCTGCTGGAAACTCTCATGGCGCGCGGCAACAACGAACGCACGCAACGCATTGAGTGGCAGGCGCTCGATCATAGGTTGAGTATTCCTGACCCTCGTGCGGTGAATATATCGTTCGTCCGGCCGTCGGGCCAGTGCTAGCCTTCCCCGGACAATGGTCGAACCCAACAGAGGAGAATCGGCATCGTGGCGGAGCAGGCTGGCGGAGGTGTCGCGATAAGGCAGGGACTGGACGGCCAGGCCATCGCGCTGATGACGGTCTTCTGCATCGCCCTGGGTCTGCAGCAGGTCGCCATCAAGGCCGTGGCCGGGGACGTCGCGCCCCTCGCCCAGATTGCGCTGCGCTCAACCGCTGCCATGGTTCTGGTATGGATTCTCGCCCGCCTGCGCGGCCTGACACTGTTCGATCCCTCGCGCTTTGGCCCCGGCGTGCTGGTAGGGCTCGGCTTCACCAGCGAATTCGCCTTCGTCGCGATCGGACTGAACTACACGCTGGCCTCGCACATGGTCGTCTTTCTCTATACTGCGCCGGTGTTCGCGGCACTCGGACTGCACCTGCTCGTTCCCGGCGAACAACTCGCGCCGCGCCACTGGCTCGCGGTCGCGCTCGCCTTCATCGGCCTGGTCATCGCGATAGCACCTACTGCCTCCGACGGCGACGGCACGAGCGCCATCGCCTTCGGCGACTTCCTCGGGGTCCTCGCCGGGCTCTGCTGGGCCGCCACGACCCTCGTGGTCCGCCGCAGCGGGCTCTCCGAGGCGCCGGCGCTACAGACGCTGTTCTACCAGCTCCTGACCGCCGCCACACTGCTTATCCCCGCGGCCTGGATCGCCGGCGACCTCGCCGGGGCACGCCTGACCGGCGAAGCCATGGCGAGCCTGGGCTACCAGACGCTCATCGTCTCCTTCGCCGCCCTGCTCATGTGGTTCGCCCTGCTGCGGCGCTACCTCGCCTCCCGGCTCGGCGTGCTCTCCTTCCTCTCGCCCCTGTTCGGCGTGGCCTTTGGCGCGCTGCTGCTCGGCGAACCGCTGAGCATGAACTTCATGGTCGGCGGCGCGGCGATCCTCGCCGGCGTGGTCTGCATCAACCTGTAG
>NZ_WNXE01000242.1:0-3132 GCF_010993615.1 Arhodomonas sp. KWT
GAGGGCCATATCGACGGGCGCGTGGTCCTGGACCTGGCATGAGCGGGACGGGCGAACAGGCCCCGGGGGTGTCGGTCGCCCCCGGGGCCGCCGAGCTGATCGAGCGGTTGCGGACCCGACACGGACCGTTGCTGTTCCACCAGTCCGGGGGCTGCTGCGACGGCAGCGCCCCCATGTGCTACCCCCGTGACGAGTTCCGTGTCGGCGAGCGCGACGTCCATCTCGGCGACGTCCACGGCCAGCCGTTCTACATCGGCGGCAGCCAGTACGCGCTGTGGTGTCATACCCACCTGGTGCTGGACGTCGTTCCCGGTCGCGGCAGCGGCTTCTCGCTGGAGGCCCCGGAGGGCGTGCGCTTCCTCGTGCGCTCGCGGGTTACCGGCGACCCGGACCGCACGTAGCCCGCTAGGGCCCCGCCGGGGGCCCTAGTATTTCTCTGTGTCAATTGGAGTTGACCCGCTTCGGTGGACATCCGAGCCTTTGGGAAGCAATCGGAGTCCACGATGCCACAGTCCAGACCCCCATACCCGGCAGCCTTCCGGGAGCAGATGATTGATCTGGTGCGCGCCGGGCGCACGCCCGAGCAACGAGCTATCGTCAAATCTGGTGTATGGCGTCATGAACAGGCGGCGTCCTGCTGGTCGTTCGGTATCTCCACTTCCACTCCGTCTTTGAACCGCACGCCGGTGATGACCTTGGCGATGGATTCGAAGCCCCGGATGCGGCGCCATCGTTTCTCAGCGGACATGCCGAGCTTGTAGATCATGGCCAGCATGGTGTTCCGAGTGACGCAGCCCTTGGCCCGGTCGGTGCGATGGCGGATGGTGCTGAAGGTGGACTCGATGGGGTTCGTCGTCCGAAGGTGCTGCCAGTGTTGGGCCGGGAAGTCGTAGAAGGCCAACAGGCTCTCGCGGTCCCGGACGAGCTTGTCCACGGCCTTCGGGTACTTGGCCTCATACGTCTGCACGAACGACCCCAATGCCTTCTCTGCCTCCGCCCGCGTCGGCGCCATCCAGACCTCCTGGAGGGCCTTCTTGGCCTTGGGCTGAACGGACTTGGGCAGGGCGTTCAAGACATTGGCGGTCTTGTGCACCCAGCAGCGCTGGTGGCGGGTCTCGGGGAAGACCTCATCCAGGGCGGCCCAGAACCCCAGGGCCCCGTCGCCGACAGCCAGCTCCGGTGGCCGCTCCAGGCCCCGGGTCTTGAGGGACAGCAGGACCTCCCGCCAGCTCTGGGTCGACTCCCGAACGCCGTCCTCGATGGTCAGAAAGTGCTTCTCGCCCCGGTCGTTGACACCGATAACCACCAAGGCGCACAGCTTCTGGCCCTCGGCCCGCAAGCCGCTGTAGATGCCGTCCGCCCAGACATACACCCATCGGTCCTTGTCCAGCCGGCGCTGGCACCAGGTCTCGTACTCCCCGCGCCACTGCCCCTTCAATCGGCGGACCACGGAGCTGGATAGTCCCTTGGCGTCCGGGCCGACCAGCGCCTCCAGGGCCTCGCCCATCTGCCCGGTGGAGACGCCCTTCAGATACAACCAGGGCAACGCCGCATCCACGCTGCGTGCCCGGCGCACATAGGGTGGCACCAAAGCCGAGCGGAACACCGCCGACTCCTCCGTCCGAGAGCGGACCTTCGGTACCTTGACCTGGACCGGCCCGACCCCCGTCAGGACTTCACGCTCGGGAAGGTAACCGTTGCGCACCACTGCGGCCCGGCCCTGCTCGTCCTTCTGTCCAGAAAACTGCGCCAACATCTCGGTCAATTCCGTCTCCACGGCCTGCTGGATCAGCCGCTGCGCTCCCTCGCGCAACATCTCCGTCAGCGGGTCCTGGACCGTGCCTGGCTTCCCAAAAGGAACTACGTTATCGTTTGCCATAGGTGGCGTACCTCTCTGCTGTCGATCAGTTTTCGTCGAAACCGATTTCAGCAGGGTGCGCCGCCTTCTTCAATTACCCCGTACACCAGAATCGACCATACCTCCCGAGCAACTCGCCCAAGAGTTCGAACCCTCGGCGCAGACCATTCGCAACTGGGTGACCCAGGCCGACCGCGACAGCGGCCGGCGCAGCGACGCTCCGAGCAGCGCCGAGCGGGAGGAGCTGCGGCGTCTGCGCCGGGAGGTCAAGCGGCTGCGCGAGGAGCGGGAGATCCTGTCAAAAGCCGCGGCCTGGTTCGCTCGGGAGACCGACTCGGTGCCACCGAAGTCTTCGAGTTCGTCGAAGTGAATCGGGCCTTCCACCGCATTGCCACGATGTGCCGAGTGAACCGCCCCGGGTATCGCGGAGGCTCCAACCCTTGAGAGAATGGAGCCATGAACAAGTCTAACCAGTTTTCCCCTGAGGTTCGTGAGCGTGCGGTGCGCATGGTCCAAGAGCACCGGGGCGAGTACCCGTCGCTATGGGCGGCGGTGGAGTCGATTGCCCCGAAGATCGGCTGCGTGCCCCAGACGTTGCTGCAGTGGGTCAAGCGCGACGAGACCGACAAAGGCCAGCGCGAAGGGCTCACCTCCAGCGAGCGTGAGCGCCTCAAGGCGCTGGAGCGCGAGAACAAGGAGCTGCGCCGTGCCAACGACATCCTGCGCACGGCCAGCGCTTTTTTCGCCCAGGCGGAGCTCGACCGCAAACTGAAGTCGTAAACGCCTACATCGACCAGCACCGGGACGCCTACGGGGTCGAGCCAATCTGCAGAGCCTTGCGGGTTGCCCCGTCGGCCTACCGGCGCCACGCCGCCCGGCAACGCAATCCGGATCTGCGGAGTTCCCGCGCCAAGCGCGATGAAGCGCTGGAGCCGGAGATTCGGCGGGTCTGGGAGGCCAACCTGCAGGTCTATGGCGCCGACAAGGTCTGGAAGCAGATGAACCGGGAGAGCATCCCGGTGGCCCGCTGCACCGTCGAGCGGCTCATGCGCCGCCTGGGGTTGCAGGGTGCGCGCCGTGGCAAGACCGTCCGGACCACGGTGCCGGACCGAGCGGCACCGTGCCCGCTGGATCTCGTCAATCGGCAATTCAACGCCGACCGTCCCAATCAGCTCTGGGTGTCGGATTTCACCTATGGTGTGCCCGGAGTTCAGGGCGAGCATGGAAGCTCAAATGGACCACGAGTCTATCTGGAATATTGAACCATTACTTCA
>NZ_WNXE01000243.1:0-3126 GCF_010993615.1 Arhodomonas sp. KWT
CCCTGGGTGCGGGGCAGTTCTGCACCAATCCGGGCCTGCTGTTCGCCGAGGCGGGCGAGGACCTGGATCGCTTCTGCGCCGCCGTCGCCGACGAGCTGGCGGCACGCGCCCCGGCCACGATGCTGCACGAGGGCATCCAGTCCGCCTACGACGCCGGGGCGGAGCGGCTCGCCGGCATGGGCGGCGTGCAGGCCGTGGGTACCGGCGGGGACGCGGCCGGCCAGGCCGCGGCGCGGGTTTTCCGCACCGACCGGCGCGCCTTCGCGGCGGAGCCGGCGCTGGCCGAGGAGGTCTTCGGCCCGGCGTCGCTGATCGTCGCGGTCGACGATGCCGGTGGCATGGGCGACGTCGCCGCGGACCTGCCGGGGCAGCTCACCGCCACGGTCCACGGGACCGACGCGGACCTGGCCGGTGCCGGGGCGCTGGTGGACGTCCTGCAGCAACGCGCCGGCCGGGTGCTGTTCAACGGCTATCCGACCGGTGTGGCGGTCTGCGATGCCATGGTCCACGGCGGCCCCTGGCCGGCGACCACGGCGCCGGGGACGACGTCGGTGGGTACCCTCGCCATCGAGCGCTTCCTGCGCCCGGTCTGCCTCCAGGACTGCCCGGCGGGGCTGCTGCCGGAGGCCCTGCAGGAGGGCAACCCGCTCGGGCTGCGCCGCCTGGTGGACGGCGCCTGGCAGGGCATCGACTGATGCCGCCGGCGCGGCGGGCTCACCGCCGCGCCTTCCGTGCCCGGGCGCCCGTGCCGGTGTCCCCGGGGCGCGGCTGCGGGGGCTCGTGCCGAAAGGTGGTGTTACCTGCGAGCGCGTTAGTAGAATGCGGGCATGGAATACCCGACGATCGAAGACTACGTGGGCGGCACGCCGCTGGTGCGGCTGCAGCGCATCGCCGACACCGGCAGCAACACCATCCTGCTCAAGCTCGAGGGCAATAACCCCGCCGGTTCGGTGAAGGACCGCCCGGCGATGAGCATGATCCGTCGCGCCGAGGAGCGCGGCGAGATCCGTCCCGGCGACACCCTCATCGAGGCGACCAGCGGCAACACCGGCATCGCCCTGGCGATGGCCGCGGCGATCCGCGGCTACCGCATGGTGCTGATCATGCCCGAGAACATGACCGCCGAGCGCCGTGCCTCGATGAAGGCCTTCGGCGCGGAGCTCGTGCTGGTCTCCCGCGAGGAGGGCATGGAGGGTGCCCGCGACCTCGCCATGCGCATGCAGGCCGAGGGCAGCGGCCGGGTGCTCGACCAGTTCGCCAATCCGGACAACTGGCGCGCCCACTACGAGGGCACCGGCCCGGAGATCTGGCGCGACACCCGCGGCGGCGTGACCCACTTCGTCAGCTCCATGGGCACCACCGGCACCATCATGGGCGTGTCGCGCTACCTCAAGGAACGGGACCGGGGCGTGGAGATCGTCGGCGTGCAGCCCGGCGAGGGCTCCAGCATCCCCGGCATCCGCAAGTGGCCCGAGGCCTACCTGCCGAGGATCTTCGAGCGTGATCGCGTGGACCGGGTGGTCGAGGTCACCCAGGCGGAGGCCGAGGAGATGACCCGGCGGATGGCCGCGGAGGAGGGCATCTTCGCCGGCGTGTCCTCCGGCGGCGCCCTGCAGGCGGCGCTGCGGCTCTCCGAGCAGGTGTCCAACGCGACCATCGTGACCATCGTGTGCGACCGCGGCGATCGTTACCTCTCCAGCGGCGTGTTCCCGGACTGATGGCCGGCATGAACGTGTTCGCGTTCGACATCGAGACGGTGCCGGACGTCGAGGGCGGCCGCCGGCTGCTGGGGCTGGACGGCCTGGACGACAGCCAGGTCGCCGAGGCGATGCTCGCCACCCGCCGCGCGGAGACCGGCGGCAGCGACTTCCTGCGCCTGCATCTCCACCGTGTGGCCGTGATTTCCGTGGCCGCGCGTATCGGCGATCGCTTCCGGGTGTTCTCCATCGGCGATGCGGATACCGGCGAGGGCGAGATCATCCAGCGCTTTTTCGACGGTCTGGAGCGGTACGTCCCGCGCCTCGTGTCCTGGAACGGCGGCGGTTTCGACCTGCCCGTGCTGCACTACCGCGGCATGATCCACGGCGTGAGCGCGAGGCAGTACTTCGAGACCGGCGACGGCGACCGCACCTTCCGCTTCGACAACTACCTGAACCGCTTCCACGAGCGCCACACCGACCTCATGGACGTGCTCGCCGGGTTCCAGCCCCGGGCCAACGCGCCGCTGGACGAGATGGCCACGCTCTGCGGCTTCCCCGGCAAGATGGGCATGAGTGGCGATCAGGTACGCGCGCGCATCGAGGCGGGGGACTATGACGCCGTGCGCAACTACTGCGAGACGGACGTCCTCAACACCTACCTGCTCTACCTGCGCTACGAGCTGCTCCGAGCCCGGCTGGACGAGGACGGCTATGCCGCCGCCTGCGAACAGGTGCGCGAGAGCCTCGCGGCGGAGGATCAGCCCCACCTGAACGAATTCCTGGCCGCCTGGCAGGGCGCATAGCCGGCACCGACCAACACGGGAGAGGCATGGCACGACGCAAGCGACGGGTTCCCCGCGAGCCGGTGGAAGCCGCCATCGAGGGTATGAGTCACGAGGGCCGCGGCATCACCCACGTCGCGGACAAGCCCGTGTTCGTCGACGGCGCGCTGCCCGGCGAGCGGGTGCGCTTCCAGTACGTCAAGCGCCACCGCCGACGCGACGAGGCGCGGCTGCTGGAGGTCCTGGAGGGCTCGCCGCGGCGGATCGAGCCGCGCTGCCCGCACTACGGCACCTGCGGCGGCTGCAGTCTCCAGCACCTCTCGCCCGAGGACCAGATCGGTCACAAGGGGGAGGTGCTCGCCGAGCTGTTCGAGCACATGGGCGGCGTGCGCCCGGAGCAGTGGCTGGAGCCGCTGACCGGCGAACCCTGGGGCTACCGGCGCAAGGCCCGGCTCGGGGTGAAGTTCGTCCCCGCCAAGGGCGACCGCGTACTCGTGGGTTTTCGCGAGAAGATGAGCCCGTTCGTCGCGGACATCGGCGAGTGCCACGTCCTCGACCCCCGGGTGGCGGACCGCCTCGGCGAGCTCTCGGAGCTGATCGGCGGGCTGTCGATACGCGCGCGCCTGGCGCAGATCGAGGTGGCC
>NZ_WNXE01000244.1:0-3105 GCF_010993615.1 Arhodomonas sp. KWT
CGCCTCGCGCGGCGGGACCACCCCGAGGCGGCGGTGGCGCTCGCCGACGAGCAGGCCCGGCTCGGGCTCGTGCTCCGTGCCCTCGGCGGCGACGCCGGCCTGCGCGTCACCGCCGCCACGCCGCGGGCGGTCCGGGCCCGCCGACGCTGGCTGGAGCGCGTGGCCGGCACCGGCCACCGCCATCCGCTGGCATGGCGTGACGGCGAGCGGGTCTGCGTGCCCGAGCGCATCGCCTGCTTTCCGGACGCCGGGCGCAACCGCGACCTCTACCTCTGGCTGATAGCGCTCGCCAGCCGCTCCGATCCCCACGGCGGGGACTGGTTCACCGGCAACCAGGCCGCGGTCCGGCGAACCCTTGCGGCCTTCCCCGGCCTGACACCGGTGTACCGGCGGCTGGTGGCGGCGACGCTCGCCGCGCGCCGCGATCCGGACCGGCTCGGCCGTGCGGAAGGGCGCCGCGAGGCCGCGATCCGCGCCGCACTGGAGGACCCCGGCAGCCGGACGGCGCTGCCGGCGGCGCGGGGCCAGCCGGAACCGGTCCCGGTCTGGCTCTACCCGGCTCCGGAAACCGGCACGGCCCCGACGCCGGCGGAACGCGATGACGACGCCACGGAGACCACCGCCGGCACGCCGCCGCGGGGCCGGGGGCGCAAGGCCGCGGAGTACGTCGAGGACACGGACGGCCGCAGCGGGCTGATCGTCTTCCGGCTCGAGAGCCTGTTCTCGTGGTCGGAGTACGTCCCCGTGGACCGGACCGTGGACGACAGCGAGGACGAGGACGCCCCGCGGGTCGCCGAGGACCTGGACCGGCTCAGCCTCAGCCGCACCGGCACGGCGCCGGCCTCACGCCTGCGTCTGGATCTCGACCTTCCCGCTGCCGGCGACGACGACACGCCCCTCGGCGACGGCCGGCTGCTGCCGGAATGGGACTGGCGCCGGGGCGAGCTGCGCCCCCGGCACTGCCGGGTCGTGCCCCTGCTGCCCCGGGACGCCGCACCGATGGCCATTCCCACCCACCTTGCTGCCCCGGCCGCGCGGCTGCGGCGCCGCTTCGAGGCCCTGCGCCCCGAGCGTTACTGGCAGCGCCGCCAGGCCAGCGGCCGGGCCCTGGACCTGCCCGCGTGCATCGAGCACCGCACCGCCCGCCGCCGCGGCCGGGCCGACACGGCGCCACGCCTGTGGGCGGATCCGCGGGAGCAGCAGCGCGACCTGGCCTGCCTCGTGCTCGCGGACCTGTCGCTGTCCACCGAGGCCTGGGTGGACGACGACCACCAGGTGATCGAGGTGGTGCGCGACAGCCTGCACCTGCTCGGCGAGGCCCTGGACGCCGGCGGCGACCGCTTCGCCATGTACGGCTTCTCCTCGCGCCGGCGTTCCCACGTGCGCTTCAGCCTGCTCAAGAACTTCGCCGAGCCCTGGGGTGAGACCGCCCACGGCCGCATCCACGCGCTGCGCCCGGGCTACTACACCCGCATGGGCGCGGCGGTGCGCCAGGCCACCGAGATCCTCGCCGAGCAGCCGGCCTCCCAGCGCCTGCTGCTGCTGCTCACCGACGGCAAGCCCAACGACCTGGACGTCTACGAGGGGCGCTACGGGCTGGAGGACACGCGCCACGCCCTGCTGGAGGCGCGCCGCGCCGGCGTCACACCCTTCTGCGTGACCATCGACCAGGAGGCGGCGGACTACCTGCCTTACCTCTTCGGCCAGCGCCACCACGCCCTGCTCCACCGGGCCCAGGCCCTGCCGGAGCTGCTGCCGCGGCTCTACCTGCTGCTCACGGAGGCGACGGCATGAGCGATGCAGCCGCTGACACCGCGCGCCCCGGCGCCTATGCCGTGCCGGGCGATCTGGCGATGTGGTGGTTCATCCTCGCCGAGCTCGCCGTGTTCGGCGCCCTGCTCGCCAGCCTGATCGTCGCCGGCGCGCTGGCTCCGGAGGTGTTCGCGGCCGGGCGTGCCGGACTGCACCCCGTCGCCGGCCTGGCCAACACCGTGATGCTGCTGACGGGCAGCTACCTCGTCGCCCGCGGCATCGACGCCGCCGCCGCGGAGGGCCCGCGCCGCTGCGCGCCGTGGTTCCTGGCCGCGACGCTGGCCGGCGCCGGCTACGTGGCCGTCAAGCTCGGTGAATACGCCGACCTCGCCGCCGCGGGATACAATCTGCGCACGAGCACCTTTCATTTCTTTTACTTCTTCACCACGGTGTTCCACCTTATGCACGTGGTGCTGGGCATGATCGTGCTGGCGGCAGTGGCCCGGCGGTGCCGGCGGGGCGATTACGACGACGAGGGGCTCAGGGCCCCGGAGAGCGCGGCGAGCTACTGGCACATGGTGGATCTGGTATGGCTCGCGCTCTTCCCGCTGCTCTACGTGCTGCCATGAGCCGGGCCGAGACACTGTCGCAGCACTGGATCATGCTGCTCGCGCTGACCGTCGCCGCGGCACTGGCAGCCACGGTGGTGCCTGCCCCCTGGCTTACGCCGGCGGTGGCGGCGCTGACCGTGATCAAGGGGCGCACGGTGATCGACTCGTTCATGGGGCTGCGTGGCGCCTCGCCGCTGCTGCGCCACTCGGTCAGCGCCTGGCTCGCGGGGGTGGTCGCTCTGGGCGTGGTCATACGGCTGACATGATGAATCACAAATAACTACCTCTTTAGAGGTATCTCATCGATGGTATGACTGTCCGTCGGACGGTACACTCAACACGATGCACACCGCGTCACCTCCGGGTAACGCGTCAGCGGAGGCTCCCAGCCCATGCGATTGACCCTCTACACCGACTACTGCCTGCGCGTGCTCATGTACCTCGGTGTCAAGGAAGACCGGTTCGCGACGATCAGCGAGATCGCCGAGCGCTACGACATCTCCCGTAACCACGTGATGAAGGTGGTCTACGGACTCAGCCAGTCGGACTACATCCGAACCGTTCGCGGCAAGAACGGCGGCATGTACCTCCAGCGCGCCCCGGAGAGCATCAACCTGGGGGCACTGATCCGCGACACGGAGCAGGATCTCGCCCTGGTGGAATGCTTCGCGCCGGACAACCGTTGCGTCATCACGCCGAGCTGTCGGCTGACCCACATCCTGGGCGACGCCCTCAAGGCCTT
>NZ_WNXE01000245.1:0-3101 GCF_010993615.1 Arhodomonas sp. KWT
AACAGGATGAACAGGATGATGTAGCTCGCCGATACCGCAATCGCCGTGCCCAGCAGCCCCTCGGTGATATAGACCAGGTGCGACACGACCTGGCGCGTGGTCGCGAGCACGATGGCCTCGTTGAGATCCGGATACAGCGACAGCTTGGCGTAGAAGGCATAGACCAGGAACGCCGCCGCCAACCCGGGCAGGCCCCAGCCCGTCACGCGCCGCGCGGCATCGATGACCAGTCCCAGCGCAGCCAGGCCCACCACCATGTCGACATTGTTGATACGCCCGGCCGAGGCGATCACCCGGTCGGCGGACAACAGCATGTAGCAGCCGATGGCCACCGCCAGCAGCGCCAGCACGGCCTCGGCCAGCGGCAACCGGTCGCGCGCGCCCTTCCTGGCGAACGGGTAAAGAACGAAGCTCAGCCCGAGCAGCACGTACAGGTGGATGCTGCGCTGCTTGATATCGACCAGCGGCCCGGCGAACGAGGTGTACAGGTGAAACAGCGCGAGCAGCACGCTCACGGCGATCACGACCTGCATGATCGCCTTCGGCAGGCGATCACGCATTACGCTCTCGCGATCGTATTTTTCCAATGTCTCGCGCGACGCAATCTCCGCTTGCGGGCTCTCGCCGCCCGGCTGGGACACGCTCATAGAATCAGCCCGTGCCTCGTGTATCGATCCAGTTTCCAATCAGGGTCGGCAGCACGCGATACAGCGGCGCGCGTGCATAGGCAAACGTGAGAATGGGCGCACCGGCCTGCCGACCGAGCGCGTGCCAGGCGCCATCGTAGCGCAGACTGTAGTTTTCCGCCGCCGCGGCCTGCACGGCCAAAGGGTCCACGATCCGGTCGATGCCGCTCATTACCACCCAGCCGTTCTCCAGCGTGGTGCGCTTGCCGGCGTGCGCCGGCACGCCCGCGCCGAAGGTCTTGAAGCGGGTGCCGATGAGCATGATCTGGCCGTTGTGCAGACGAAAACGTTCGATCCAGTTCTCGCGCTCCACCGAATGGGTCCAGCGCAGTGCGAAAGTCGTCCCGTCCTGCGCGGGATAGACGTAGCGCAGGTCGCCATTGTGGCGGATCAGCAGCCAGGATTGCGGCCAAACGAAGACGGCGGCGATCCCCCCGATCACCGCCGTCGCCAGTATCAGACCCCTGCGTTTGCGGGCCATCACCGCAGTGCCAAGCGTCACCCGCTAGCCGGCATCGTCTTCGCCGTCGGCCGAGCCGGAGTCGCCGCCGCCCTGCTCGTCATAGAACGCCTGTGCGCCGTCGGCCACCGGCACCACCAGGTTCCTGTCCATGGTGTCGCGGTCGAACTGCTTGAGCGCGCTGATCGAGACCTTGTCGGTCCCCAGATAGTCATAGAAACGACTGGCCAGCTCGTGGGCGACGTCGTCATCCATGGAGCCCGGCACGATCAGCAGGTTGCGGATCGACACGGTGTTGACGGCCTGATCGAGGTCGTAGCGCTCGGGCGCGTTGGCCGGAATCTCGTAGCTCTCGTAGTAGGGGTACTTCTCGAGCAGCCTGTCGGCCGTGTCGCCGTCGACGTTGACGAAGTTGACCTCGGTGTTCTGCATCAGGCCGGTGATGCTCGAATTGGGCACGCCCGAGGTGAAGAAGGCGGCGTCCAGGTTACCGTTGCTCATCTCGGTGACGCTGTCGGCGTAGCCGGTGTGGCTGACCCGCCCAAGATCGTCATAGCTCAGACCGGCGGATTCCAGCACCTTCTTGGCGCTCTGCTCCACGCCCGAGCCGACCTTGCCCACGCCGATGCGCTTGCCCTTCATGTCGGCAATGGAGTGAATATCGCTGCTCGCGGTGGCGACCACCTGGACGACGTTGGGATAGAGCCCGGCAATGGACTTGATGTCGGCCTTGCGCCCGTCGAACTGGTTCTGGCCGTTGATCGCGTCGTAAGCCACGTCGCTCATGACGATGGCGATCTGGTTGGTGCCGTCCTCGATATTGTTGATGTTCTGCACCGAGGCGCCGGTGGAGACGACCTGCACGTCACCGATCTTGTCGCTGGCCTCGAACACCCCCTTGAGCGCACCGCCGATCGGGTAATAGGTGCCCGAGGTACCCCCGGTGCCGAAGATCAGGTTGACCGGCTCACTGTCGGACGACGCCTGCGCCTGATCAGAGGACTTGTCGGCGCTGCCACCATTGCCCTCACTGCCGTCGCCGCACCCCGCGAGCAGCATCGCGGACAGCGCGAACACCGCGCCGAATGCGAAAACACGGTTCCCCATGATGGACCTCCTTGTTGGATATTGGCTATGCATGTGCCGAGGCGGGAACGCCGCAGCGGCATATTGGCGTCCATCAGTAGCAAACCGAGCCGCTGCGGGCAATGCGGCGATAGCGGAATGAGGCCTGCGCGGGCACGTTCACCCCGGCCAGACGCCATGTGCCGGTGTAGGTGTTGCAGCGGGTCACCGCACAGCTCCCACCAGCGTGATGCCGGACGTCCCGGCCTCGTGTAAAGCGTAGCGGATGCCTCGCCGGTCAACTCAGTGACCTTCAGGGCCTACCCGCGGACAACGTGGTGAGAAAACACGTCCCGTCCGCACGCCGCCAGGGCGAAAGCGGAAGACGAAAGACCTGCGGTGCGGCCGGCGCTGGAATGCCGGCGGCACCATGAGGGGGAGGAAGGATTTCGCTCGACGGCGGCGCTCCGGCAGCGGGGGCTACCAACCCGTGACCGACCGGAAACCGGGATCTGCCGTCGGACGCACGTCTAGACCCTGGACCCTGGCCGCGGGCGGTCGAAGTCGTACTCCGTTATCCGGCCACCGAGCGGCCGCATCATCGGTCGCTGGGACGGCCGACGGGTGACGCCGGCCGTCATCCGGCGATCCATGTCCATGCCCGAGAGGTCCTGCTCGGAGAGCTGGCCGCTCGATACCAGCGGATCCATCCGCGCGCTGCGCGGTCCCCTGAAGTGGGCCGCAACACCCGCGCTCGGCTGCTCACCCGCGTTACGCACGTCCTGCGGAGAGAGATAACCGCCACGGGCCGCGGCCTCGCCGCCTGCCGGGGCCGCCTGCGCCGCACCGATGCCCAGGATCAGGGCAACAACGAAAACACTCGACACGTG
>NZ_WNXE01000246.1:0-3098 GCF_010993615.1 Arhodomonas sp. KWT
CTTTGCCATCACTGCCACGTTCCTGCGGCACGGCTTTCACCGTCGCAGTCTTGCTGTGCTCGCGGCGACGGTGCTGACCGCATTCCCGCAGGCGTACACCGGGACTCAATACGTGAGCGATGTGCTGGGTGGCGCGGCCACCGGCATCATCGCTGCCATAATGGTGCGCATCCTTTACCGCGAAGGCTCGCGGCTTGACCGCCTGCTCACGAGCACTTGGTGATTGGGGGCACGGATCCTTTGATGGAGCGATTGTTCCACGCCATCCTGCCATCCATCGAGCACTTCCACATGCTCGGTTACTGGGTGGCCTTCTTCGCAGCGCTGCTGGAGACGGCGCTCGTGGCCGGATGGTTTTTGCCCGGCTCTACCCTCCTGCTGTTGCTGGGAGGCATGGCGGCTGGCAGCTACCTGGATTTCGGGGACCTGCTGCTGTTCGCCATCGCCGGCGCAGTGCTGGGGGATAACGTCAACTACTGGCTGGGCGAGCGCTACGGCAGCCAATGGGCACGTGACGGCGTCTGGTTCCTGACACCCGGCCATTTTGAACGGGCCCACCGCTTTTTTGACCGGCATGGTGCCAGGAGCGTTTTCCTCGGCCGCTTTATACCTAGCGTGAAGGAAATCGCGCCGTTCGTGGCAGGCACCGTGAGAATGCGCTATCGCACGTTCCTGTTCTGGAACCTGCTGGGCGCCGTCGGATGGGGACTGCAGTGGGTCGGCGGCGGCTATCTGTTCGGGCAGTCGTTCAGGGTTGCGCAGACCTGGATGTCGCGGGCCGGTATGGCGTTACTGGCCGTCCTGCTCTTGTGGGCGCTGCTTTGGCTTCTGCAGCGCTTCATCAAGCGCAAGGGCCGCGACCTCTGGTGGGTGGCGGTTTCGCTCACGCGTTCGGTAATGACGGCCCTGGCTCGCAATGCCTACGTGCGGCGCTGGGTACGCCGCCACCCACGAAGCGTCCGCCTCGTGATGAATCGTTTCGATCGCCGGCATTTTTCGGGCCTGCCGCTGACGGTTCCAGCCCTGGCGTTTACCTATGTGCTGGCCCTGTTCGCGGGCATCGTCGAGGACGTCGTCACCTCCGATCCAATCGTCGCAATCGATCATGCGACAGCCCAACTGGTCGCCGCCTTTCGCACACCGTCGGCTATTCCTCCGTTCGTGTGGATAACGGATCTCGGTCAGCCGCCCGTGGTCTTCGCGCTGCTGGCCTCGACCGGCCTGGTGCTCTGGCTCGTCAATCGGAAATACGCGGTTGCGGGGTTGCTGATGTCGAGCCTGGGAGCAACGGCTTTCACCACCCTGGGCAAATTGGCCTTTGAGCGGCCACGGCCGGCCGGGGCCGTACTGCTCGAGACCTCCTATTCCTTCCCTAGTGGGCACGCCACCATCGCCGTCGCCTGCTACGGTTTCCTGGGCTACCTGCTGATCCGCTCGGCGGCCCGCTGGAAGGCCCGTGTCAATCTGTTCTTCGCGACTGCCGGAGTTATCCTCCTGATCGGTCTCAGCCGCATCGTGCTCGGCGTGCACTATTTGAGTGACGTCTGGGCCGGTTACCTGGTCGGTGCACTGTGGCTGATCGCTGGCGTCACCCTGACCGAATGGCTCACTGCGGGCGGCAGGATCGACTGGCGGGCACCCACCGAACGATTCCGAAAGGCCTCGGCCTTCGGCGTGATCGCCATCGCGTCCGCTGGGTTCGTGACCTATGCAGCCACCCGCACGCCGCCAGCCCCGGTTCCCGCAGCGGAAACAGTCATCCAGGTCAATCGTCCTCTGGACGAAATGTTACGTGCGCGGAAACTTACCAACACCTCATCCGTGCTCGGCACACCGGGACAACCGCTATCCTTTGCCATCGTCACGCCTGGCGCGGACAAACTGTCCGCGCTTCTGGGCCGAGCAGGCTGGCTCTCCGCCGACAGTCCGGATCCAACGAACCTGCTGCGCCTCGCCCGACAGGGGCTCGACTACACCACGGCTCCCCTCGCGCCGGCCCTCTGGAACGACCGTGTCAACGATCTGGCTTTCGAACGACCGATCCAGAACTCGCAGGGCAAGGCGGTCGTAACCGTCAGGCTATGGCAAACCGCCTTCCGTGTCGGTGCGGAACCGATCTTCGTGGGGGTGGCGCGGACATATACCGGGGTCCGCTGGGGCGTTCTGCACACGGTCTCGCCTGATGTGGATGCCGCAACCGAACGATTCGTCGAATCGCTCAAACACACCGCGCAGCCGCTCACGTTATGCCAGCGCTCGTTGATGGCCCTGATGACAGGCTCCGATGTGATGGGCGATCGCTTCTTTACGCAGGGGCAGCTATGGCTGCTCGATCCGGGCGGCCGCACCAATACGGCAGCCCTTTGTGGCGCTCACAGGTCGAGGCAATGAAAAACCAGTCATTCCCGAAAAAACTACGCCATGCCATCTCCGGCATCGGTTTCGCATGGAATAGGGAACAGAACTTTCGCACGCAGGTCGTTCTCGGCGCCGTCACCTTCGTGGTGTTCTCCATCGTTCGGCCGGCCGCATTCTGGTGGGCACTTATCGTGCTGTGTGTCGCGTTGGTACTCGTTGCAGAGTTGGTGAATTCGGCCATCGAGGCGCTGACCGATCACCTCCACCCGGATCTGCACCCGGTCGTGGGCAGGGTAAAGGATATGCTCGCCGGAATGGTGCTGGTAATGAGCATCGGCGCAGCGATCGTGGCGATGATCACCCTGTACGCCACGCTCGCCGCCTAGGGCCACCGCGGTTCGACAGGGAATGCGCCGGACTGCGTTGTCGACGAAGCGCTACTCCGCAGCCCCTCCCGGTGCGGCCGGCCCCTGCCCTTTCGCGTTCCGAAAAGGACACCGGCGGCGGCCCCCGCTGTGCACAACGGGTGGTCACCGACGGCATCCTGCTCCTCAACCGGCGCCGTCCCCCGGTCGCCATCCGCCGGGCAGGATCAGGTTCAGGAGGATGGCGGTCACGGCCCCCGGGATCAGGCCCGAGTCCATCATCGAGCGCGCGCTCTCCGGCAGGCCGGCATAGATTTCCGGGTGTTCGGGCAGGCCGAAGGCCATCGCCAGCGACATGCCGATAATGACCATGTT
>NZ_WNXE01000247.1:0-3096 GCF_010993615.1 Arhodomonas sp. KWT
ACAGGCGCTGAAGGAATGGCAACAAAGCCACCCGCAACTATTCATTCGGCAGGTGCGCAATCATCCGGGACCTGACACCTACACGGCAGCGAACTAGAGTCTATCAGCGGTAACCCCCTGTTTGTTGAAGAACAACGGGGATTCAGCAACTGTTGACCCTTTTTTCAGATACTTCGCTAAGCCACTGATTGACGGGATGCCGTCGTCGGCCGCCGGAAAAAGGGTCGGAACGAGGGCACGGTGACCGCGCGGCTGAGCCCGTAGGTGCCGAAGGCGCCCGGCACGGGGTGCCGCTAGGGTAGGTCGGTTGCTCCTGGCAACCGACAGCCACGGTGATATCGCTCACGTGCCGGAACGACACCAGAGCCGGCAATGAGGCACGGCACTGCCCGACAGACGAGGTCAGTGCAGACAACGGCGGGCAGGCCATAGGCGACATCCCGCGGGGACACCGCCCAGGCAAAGCCGCGCCCCGGCCCCCGCCCGCCGACCGGGAGACCGCCGGCACCCCACCTGTCGGTTGCCAGGAGCAACCGACCTACAGAAACGACCCGGCGTAGGTTGTGCGCCGCAGGCGTGCAACGTTCCGCACGGATGTCAGGTGCCGCCTGGGGTCGCACCCGGCGTACCTTACGCCAGTGCGATCACGGACATGACCAAACCGACGGCCAATGGGACCGCGACAGCGCCTGCCTGCAGCACACCATTCGCGATCTTTTCCCGGCAAAGTGCGACGAACCTGGTTTTTGCGCTGCCTGCGCGGCAGCGAACTACCTGGAGCGTCACCTGCTGAGTGGTGAGTTTTTCTGAGCTGCCTGCGCGGCAGCGAACCGGCCCTGCGGATGGAGCTGCAGGGCCTCCGTTTTCTGAGCTGCCTGCGCGGCAGCGAACACCAAGGCCGAGGGCCAGCGCGAACGCGAAATTTTCTGAGCTGCCTGCGCGGCAGCGAACCCGGTGGGCTGGCCCAGATCGGCGAGGGATACTTTCTGAGCTGCCTGCGCGGCAGCGAACGAGTCGGCGCCCGTCCAAATAAGATTTCCCATTTTCTGAGCTGCCTGCGCGGCAGCGAACGATTACCCGTCGGTCGTTCCCCGTAGATGTATATTTCTGAGCTGCCTGCGCGGCAGCGAACACCGACGACGGCTACGCCATCCTGGCCGGCGATTTCTGAGCTGCCTGCGCGGCAGCGAACATGTGATCGATCCGTACTACTACGATCAGAATTTTCTGAGCTGCCTGCGCGGCAGCGAACGAACGGCCTTCCATGCGCCGTCAATTACTCGATTTCTGAGCTGCCTGCGCGGCAGCGAACGAGTGGCAGGTGCTCGACGGCAGCGGCGCCCATTTCTGAGCTGCCTGCGCGGCAGCGAACGGGTGTCTATCGGCACGTTGGCGGCTGCGGCTTTTCTGAGCTGCCTGCGCGGCAGCGAACGCGACACCACGTAGTGATAGGCCACCGACCCTTTTCTGAGCTGCCTGCGCGGCAGCGAACGCGCGGGTGCTGGAGAAGTACGCGCCGTCCGTTTTCTGAGCTGCCTGCGCGGCAGCGAACGCGGCCAGGGTGACGAGGGTCACAGCGACGGTTTTCTGAGCTGCCTGCGCGGCAGCGAACGCCACCCGCCCCTTCACCGGCTTGTCGCCGCCTTTCTGAGCTGCCTGCGCGGCAGCGAACACATTGATGGCAATCTTGAAGCCACCGTAACGTTTCTGAGCTGCCTGCGCGGCAGCGAACACGGCCGAGTTTCGCTCGCTCGCCGCGATGCTTTTCTGAGCTGCCTGCGCGGCAGCGAACACGCGCTCGGCCGGCTCTACGAGTGGCGGGCATTTCTGAGCTGCCTGCGCGGCAGCGAACCTCGCCGGCGCCGCCGCTACCGTCCTCGGGTCTTTCTGAGCTGCCTGCGCGGCAGCGAACGTCCTCGACGTGGTCGATGAGCGGCGGTCGCGTTTCTGAGCTGCCTGCGCGGCAGCGAACAATGCCGCGACTCATAGCGTTGCTGGTGACGTTTTCTGAGCTGCCTGCGCGGCAGCGAACGTGGCGAGGCAGGGACGAAGAACGAGGCGGGATTTCTGAGCTGCCTGCGCGGCAGCGAACGGCGGGATGCCGAGGGTGATCACGTCGGTCGTTTTCTGAGCTGCCTGCGCGGCAGCGAACCTGGCCAGCTCCATATAGAGCCCCCAGCTCCCTTTCTGAGCTGCCTGCGCGGCAGCGAACTAAAAATCACCGAATACGCACAGACTGGGGAATTTCTGAGCTGCCTGCGCGGCAGCGAACCAGCGCCGCCTGATCTTCGCGCAGCCGATCGCTTTCTGAGCTGCCTGCGCGGCAGCGAACATCACGCTTCGCTGATCTCGACGAGCAGATCATTTCTGAGCTGCCTGCGCGGCAGCGAACGGACCAGCTCGGTCTCGCCGAACCGGTCGACCATTTCTGAGCTGCCTGCGCGGCAGCGAACTAGAGTCTATCAGCGGTAACCGCCTGTTTGTTAAAGAACAACGAGGCTCCGGCGGCCGTTGACCCTTTTTTCAGGCACCTCGCTAAGTGACTGATTTACGGGGTCAGGCCATCGGCCGCCGGAAAAAGGGTCAGAACCACGGCACGGTGGCCGTGCGGCTGAGCCCGTAGGTGCTGAAAGCCCCAGGCACGGGGTCCGGGCCGCAGTCGCCGTGTTCGATGAACAGGCTGAACGCCCGGCCGGTACTGCTGCTGCGGACGGTGACGAAGGGGGTCGTCACCTGCCGCTCGACGCTGTCCGGGACCTGGACGCAGGCCTGCTCGTAGGTCTCGCCATGCCGGCGCATGCGCCGGCGCCGCAGCCGCTCGGCGCTGGTCTTGTACTGGCGGCGCCGCACGACCCGGTGAGCGGCCCCGTCGGGTACGGCCCGGATCCCGCCGTGATCGACGTGGTCGCGCATGCCGGTGAGCCAGCGGAGCCCTGTCAGCTCATGGAGCCGGTCCGCCGTTCCGTGGAGCCGCAGCACGTCGCCCAGGGTACGGGGATCGGTCTGATGGGCGGGGAAGCTGATGCCGATATCGTCGGCATCGATGTCCACCAGCCCCCGGTGCAGCTTGCTCACCAGTGCGCCGAGCAGCATGGA
>NZ_WNXE01000248.1:0-3087 GCF_010993615.1 Arhodomonas sp. KWT
GGTGCGGATGCCGGCTACATCGCCCGTTGCCTGCCCGAGGATCCCTCCCGGGTGTACAGCGTCGCCGGCCACTGTGACGGCCGGCCCGCGGAGCCGCTGAGTTACGCCCTCGGCGGCACGCCCTGTGCGGTCAACCTGGAGCAGTCCTACTGCGTTGTGACCGACCGTGTGGCCGAGCGTTTCCCCGAGGACACCCTGCTCGCGGACATGGGGGCGCGGGGCTACGTCGGCGAGCGCCTGGGCAACACCGCGGGCGAGAACCTGGGCGTGCTCTACGTGATCTACCGGCGCCCGGTCCAGGATCCCGAGTTCGTCAGCTCGACGCTGCGCATCTTCGCCGCCGGTGCCGCCGCGGAGCTGGAGCGGCTCGAGGCGGACAGCCGCATCCGCGAGCAGGCGATGCTGCTGGAGCATACCCGCGATGCCATCCTCCTGACGGACGCCCGGGACCGCATCCGCTACTGGAACCGGGGTGCCGAGCAGACCTACGGCTGGTCCGCCTCGGAGGTGATCGGCCGTTCCGCCGCCGAGGTCCTGCGCGTGCCGCCGGACGCCTACGGCGACGCCCGCGGGCGCGTCCGCGAGGAGGGCTACTGGAGCGGCGAGCTGGACCAGCATACCCGCGGTGGGCGGCACATCGTGGTCGAGTCGCACTGGTCGCTGGCCGGCGAGGACAGCGGCGGCAGCGTCCTGCAGATCGGCAGCGACATCACCCAGCGCAAGGCCAGTGAGCGGCGGATCCAGCAGCTCGCGTTCTACGACGAGATCACCGGGCTGCCCAACCGCGCGCTGTTCATGGACCGGCTGACGGTCAGCCTCGCCGGTCTCCGCCGCGGCGGCAGCTCCCTGGCCCTGCTGTTCCTCGACCTCAACCGCTTCAAGGAGATCAACGACCGCCAGGGGCACGCCGCGGGGGATCGCGTGCTCGTGGAGGTGGCGCAGCGTTTCCGCAACACCCTGCGCGCCAACGAGACCCTGGCCCGGCTCGGTGGCGACGAGTTCGTGGTCATCGCCGAGGACGCCGACGAGGCCGCTGCGACCCGTATCGCCGAGCGTCTGGTGGACGCCCTTGGGCAGCCACTGACGGTGGACGGGCGCAGCATCCCCGTGGAAGTGAGCATCGGCATCGCGCTCGCGCCCCGGGACGGGGACACGGCGGACGAGCTGCTCATGCACACCGATATCGCCATGTACCGGGCCAAGCGCGGCAGCATCGAGTACAGCGTCTACGAGCCGCACATGAGCCGCGAGCTCGACGATTTCCTGTCCCTGGCTGAACGCCTGGACCAGGCGCTTAAAAACGACGTCCTCCAGCTCTATTACCAGCCGCAGGTCGCCCTGGACACCGGTGAACTCATCGGTGCCGAGGTGCTGCTGCGCTGGTACGACGAGGACTGGGGCTGGGTGAATCCCGGGCGTGCGGTGAGTACCGCCGAGGAGCGGCGTATGATGGGCCGGCTCGGCGACTGGGTGATGCGCACCGCCTGCGGCCAGCTCGCGCAATGGCGCAGCCGAGGGGTGGCGCTGCCGCCGGAGCTGTCCATCAACGTCTCCGCGCAGCAGCTCGAGCACGCCGGTGTGGCCGAGCAGTTCGCCCGCCATGCCCGCGGGGCCGGGCTGGCGGCGTCGGCCATCCGCCTGGAGCTCACGGAGACCGCGATCGCCAGCGATCCGGACCATGCCGTGGAGATCACGGTGGCCCTGCGCGAGGCGGGATTCACGCTGTGCATCGACGATTTCGGCACCGGCTACTCGTCGCTGGCCTATCTCAAGCGCTTCCCGGTGGACATGCTCAAGATCGACCTGTCCTTCGTCCGCGACATGCTGGTCAGCGAGAGCGATCACGCCATCGTCGCGACCATAATCGCCATGGCGCGCAACCTCGGCCTGACCACCCTCGCCGAGGGCGTGGAGGAGGCGGAGCAGGCCCGCGCGCTCGCGTCACTGGGCTGTGAATTCGCCCAGGGCTACTACTACGGCCGGCCGATGCCGGCGGACGAATTCGCGCGGGCATGGCTGCGCTGAGGTGTCTCCCTTGACGCCCCGTTCCCGGCCCCGCATCTTTTGCCCTTTCGCGTTGCTCTGACGGCGTAGGCATGAATTGGATTGGCAAGATCATCGGAGCCGTTTTCGGCTACATGGCGGGCGGCATTCTCGGTGCGCTGGTGGGGCTGGCGCTCGGGCACTGGTTCGACCGCGGGCTCGCGCGGGCGCGCATGGCCTCGGGCGGCAACGACCCGCGGGCGGTGTTCTTCCGCACCACGTTCACCGTCATGGGCCACATCTGCAAGGCGGACGGTCGCGTCTCCCAGGCGGAGATCGCCGCCGCCGAGCAGGTAATGAACCGTATGCGGCTGTCGCAGACGCAGCGCCGCCAGGCCATCGAGTACTTCAACCAGGGCAAGTCGACGGAGTTCGATCTCGATTCCGCGCTCGCGGAGTTCCGCCAGGCGTGTCGCGGACGCATGAACCTGGTGCGCATCTTCCTGGAGATCCAGATCCAGGCGGCGATGGCGGACGGTGCCCTCGGCGACGCCGAGGCCCGGGTGCTCAAGCGCATCGCCCTGCACTTCGGTATCTCGGAGGCGGACTTCGAGCGGCTGGTGGCCTTCCTCGCCGGCGGCTACCAGCGCAGCCACGCCAGCCAGGCCGGCCGGGATCCGCTGCCCGAGGCCTATCGTGAGCTCGGTGTGAGCGAGGATGCCAGCGACGCCGAGGTCAAGCGCGCCTACCGCAAGCTCATGAGCGAGCACCACCCGGACAAGCTCGTCTCCAAGGGCCTGCCCGAGGAGATGATCGACGTCGCCAAGGAGCGCACCCAGGAGATCCAGGCCGCGTACGATACCATCCGCCGCGCCCGCGGACTGAAGTGACCGCCATCCGGCCCTGATTCCGCCGGTTCCCGGCGTTCCGGGGCCGGCCAGGGGTCTGTCGGTTGCCTTCGAGCGGCCGAACTACAGCGCACGGTGGTGCGTAAGCCAGGGCGTTGTGATCCCGGGTAAATACCGTCCCGCGTATCAAGCGATTTGCGGGTATTGGGTGTCTGGTCCTTGATGACGCTGAAACGGATGGAGACGGGCTTGCGTA
>NZ_WNXE01000249.1:0-3059 GCF_010993615.1 Arhodomonas sp. KWT
CAGCGGCGCGATCTCGCCCGCCGGAACCTGTGCTATACAGGACGCGGACTGGTGGAGGTCGCGCTGGCGTGGTGGGGTGCGGAGTCGCGTATCGCCCGGCTCGGGACCGTGGAGGGGGCCGAACACGTGGCGCGCGCGCAGGCCGACGGCCACGGCGTGATCCTGGTGAGTGCGCACTTCACGCCGCTGGACATCTCGGGGCGAATCATGAGCCGGTGGTTCGGTTTTCAGGCGATCTACCGCGAGAACCGGAACGCGGTCATCGAGCACTTCATGCGCGAGAGCCGGCGGCGGCACTTCGAGCACGCCTTCGACCGCGGCGACATGCGTGCCATGGTGCGGGCGCTGCGTGAGCGGCGGGTGGTCTGGTACCCCCCGGACCAGGACTACGGTCGCCGGCACGCCGTGTTCGCGCCGTTCTTCGGCGTGCCGGCGGCGACGATCACGATGACCTCCCGCCTCGCGCGGCTCTCCGGGGCGGTGGTGATCCCCTGCTACGGTGTGGCGCGCGAGGATGGCAGCGGCTACGTGGTCCGGCTCGGCCCCCCGCTGGAGGGGTTCCCGAGCGGTGACGACACCGCCGACGCCGAGCGGCTCAACGCCCGGCTGGAGGCGGAGATCCGGCAGCGCCCGGCGCAGTACTACTGGGTGCACCGGCGGTTCAAGACCCGGCCCGACGGCGGGCCGAATCCCTATCGGGGGCGGCGCAAACGGCGCAGGAAGGGCAAGTGATGCGGATACCCGATTTCGGCGACGTCACCCTGCTGGTGGCCGGGGACGTGATGCTGGACCGTTACTGGCACGGCGATACCGGCCGGATATCGCCGGAGGCCCCGGTGCCGGTGGTGCGCATCGGCGCCAGCGACGACCGCCCCGGTGGTGCCGCGAACGTGGCCCTCGGGCTCGCGGCGCTGGGTTGCCGGGCGCGGCTTGCCGCGCCGGTGGGCGAGGACGAGGCGGCCGGGGCCCTGGACGGCTGCCTCGCCGGCGCCGGCGTCGAGCGCCACTGGGTGCGGCGCCCCGGTGCGCGCACCACGACCAAGCTGCGCGTGATCAGCCAGCACCAGCAGATGATCCGGCTGGATTTCGAGGACGGCGCCGCCGCCTCGTCCCCGCTGGCCGCCGCCGAGATCGCCGGCGCGCTGGACGGGGTCCGGGCGGTGATCCTCTCCGACTACGCCAAGGGCGCGCTGCGCGACCCGCAGCCGCTGATCCGCGCCGCCCGCGCCGCCGGCTGTCCGGTGCTGGTCGACCCGAAACGCCCGGATCTCGAGGCCTACGCCGGGGCCACCGTGATCACCCCCAACCGCCCGGAGTTCGAGCGCATCGTCGGCCACTGCGGCGACGAGGCGACCCTGGTGGCGCGAGGCCGTGCCCTGCTGCGCGAGCTCGACATCGAGGCGCTGCTGCTCACCCGGGGGGAGGAGGGCATGACCCTGCTGCGCCGGGACGGTGAGCCGGTGCACATCCCTGCCCAGGCCCACGAGGTGTTCGACGTGACCGGCGCGGGGGACACGGTGATCGCCGTGCTCGCCGCCGCGGTGGCCGCCGGCGAGTCCCTGGCCCAGGCCGCGGCGCTGGCGAACCTGGCCGCCGGGGTGGTCGTGGGCAAGCTCGGCACCGCCACCGTCACGCCCGCGGAGCTGCATGCCGCGCTCCGCCACTGGGCGCCGGTGCGTACCGCCGAGGGCGTGCTCGACGAGCCGGGCCTGATCGCCGGCGTCCGCGAGGCACGGGTCCAGGGGCAGCGGCTGGTGATGACCAACGGCTGCTTCGACATCCTCCACCCCGGCCACGTCGCCTACCTGGAGGCCGCGGCGGCGCTGGGCGACCGGCTCATCGTCGCCGTCAACGACGACGACTCGGTCAGGCGTCTCAAGGGCGAGGGCCGCCCGGTCAATCCCCTGGGGCACCGTATGGCGGTGCTCGCCGGCCTGGCCGCGGTGGACTGGGTGGTACCCTTCGCCGAGGACACCCCGGCCCGGCTCATCGAGGCGGTCGCCCCGGACGTCCTGGTCAAGGGCGGGGACTACCGCGTCGAGGACATCGCCGGCCACGAGTCGGTGCTCGCCCGCGGCGGGGACGTCCGGATCCTGCCGCTGCTCGAGGGCTATTCCACCACCGATATCGTGACGCGGCTGGGGCGGTAGTGGGGGCGATTTGCTACACTGCGTTGCCGTGGTCGCTTCGCCGCTGACGAGTCATGAGCCGATCGATCCCCTCCGCCGCGCCGCCGGTCTCCGTGCTGATGTACCACCAGGTGGGGCCGTTCGCCCCGCCCGCGTCGCATCGTGCCGGCTACTGCCACGTACGACGCTTCGGTGCGCAGATGGCCTGGCTGCGGCGTTTCGGCTATCACGTCATCGGCCTGGACCGCCTGCTCGACGGCCTGTTCGGTGACACGCCGCTGCCGCCGCGCGCGGTGGTGCTGACCTTCGACGACGGCTACGAGAACTTCCGCGAGCACGCCTGGCCCATCCTGCGGCGCCACGGCTTCCCGGCGACGGTCTTCCTGGTGGCCGAGCGGGTCGGCGGACGCGCCGAGTGGCTGGGCGACGGCCAGACCCGGGCCGCACTGATGGGCGCCGACACGGTGCGCGCGCTCCACGCCGAGGGCGTGACCTTCGGCTCGCACACCCTCAGCCACCCGCGGCTCTCCCGGCTGGAGGAGGCCGACCAGCGCCGTGAGATCGTCGACAGCAAGGCACGCCTGGAGGACATCCTCGGGGCGGAGGTACGCCACTTCTGCTATCCCTACGGCGATTACGACGCCCGCAGCCGGGAGCTGGTGGCGGAGGCCGGCTATGCCAGCGGCCTGACCTGTATCCGCGGCGCGGCCAACACCGCCGACAACCCGCTGGAGATCCCGCGCAAGGCGATCTCCTACGGCGACAACCTGATCGGCTACCTCTGGAAGCTGCACGCCAAGCACGCGCGCAAGGACCGCGGGGGCGCGGCGCGCGCGGCATGAAGAGTCTCCATGTCCTCGGAAGCCGCCAGTTCGGAGGCGCGGACCGTTTCTACGTGCGCCTGATCCAGGCGCTCGCCGCCGCCGGCCA
>NZ_WNXE01000024.1:0-6303 GCF_010993615.1 Arhodomonas sp. KWT
GCTCCCGGCAGCCGACGTCTCCGCTACGGCGACGCCAGAGACTCGCCGGAGCCGCCGCGGCGGTGCTGCACGATCTCGGCGATGACGCTCAGGGCGATCTCCTCGGGGGTGCGGGCGCCAATATCGAGGCCCGCCGGCGAGCGCACGCGGGCGATGTCCTCCTCGCCCCGGCCGCGCTCGCGGAGGTAGTCCATCACCAGTCCGGCACGCTTGCGGCTGGCGATGAGGGCGATGTAGCCGGCATCGGACTCGAGCACCCGGTCCAGGGAGAGGTGATCCCCCTTGTGCTGGGTGGCGATGACGACGAAGTCTCCCGGTGCCGGGCGCAGGCGCTGGTAACCCGCGTCATCGGTAATGCGCTCGGCGGCCTCGGGGAAATGCTCGGCGGTGGCGCCAGGGTCGCTCACCCGCACGGCCAGACCCAAGCGGTCGCCGAAGGCGCACAGGGTCTCGGCGACCCGGCCGTGGCCGACGATCCACAGCCCGGGACGCGGCAGCACCGGCTCCACGAACACGCGCATGTGCCCGCCGCAGGGCATGCCCACGCCCAGGACCTCGTCGTCGAGATTGACGTCCACCACCCGGCCCTCGCCCTCGCGCAGGGCGGCCACGGCGGTCTGGCAGACGGTGGACTCGGCACAGCCGCCGCCCACCCAGCCGTGCAGCAGCCGGCCCTCGGCGTCGATCACCGCCTTGGAACCGGTCTTCGCCGAGGCGCTGCCGCGGGTCTCGATCACCGTGGCGAGGGCATGGCCCACGCCGCGTTCGCGCAGCTCGCGCAGTATCTCCAGCCAGTCGTCGCTCACGTCCCGTTTCCTCCTCCGGCGAGACGGACGAGGTCCGCCGGCGTGTCTATATCCGCGAGGATACCGGGGTCGTCCACCGCCAGGCAGGCGACGGCGTCTCGATGGCGCGCCACCACACCGCGGGCCCCGGTATCGCCGTCCAGGGCGGCGAGCGCCTCGCGCAGCTCGGCGGAGAAGCCGACCGGATGACCGGGGCGACCGTCGAGCTCGGGTCTTGCAATGAGGCTACCACGACGCAGGGCCGCCGCGACGGCGGCGACCGTGGTGCCGGCCACGGCGGGCATGTCCGCCGGGAGCACCAGCCATCCCGCGGCCGCCCCCGAGGCCGCGACCGCGGCGGCCAGGCTCGCCCCCATGCCACGCCGGCATGCGGCGGTGACGACCACCTCGCAGCCGGCACCGCGCAGCGCCTTCACCAGGGGATCACGGTCCGGCCGGGTCACGGCGACGACCCGGTCGCAGCCGGCGGCCAGCGCCCGGGCGGTGGCGACGGCCACGGGCGTGCCGTCCGCCAGCGCCGCCATGAGCTTGTCCCCGCCGAAACGCCGGCCCTCACCCCCCGCCAGCAGCAGCCCGCAGATCGGCCCGCTCGCCATCGCCGTATCTCCCGCCGAGGGCCCGGGCCAGCTGCTCCAGGCTGTGGAGGCTGTGCACCGGGCGGAATTCGTCCACGTGGGGCAGCAGTGCCCGCACCCCGCCGGCGCGGGCCTCGAAGCCGGACCAGCGCAGCAGCGGGTTGACCCAGATGAGTCGCCGGGAGAGCCGGTGCAGCCGCGCCGCCTCCCGGGCAAGCCCGCCCTCGGGATCCCGGTCCAGCCCGTCGCTCAGGAGCACGACCACCGCGCCCTGCCCCAGCAGCCGCCGCGCCCAGCGACGGTTGAAGGCACCGAGCATGGCCCCGATGCGCGTGCCGCCGGACCAGTCCGGCGCGGCACCGCCCACGGCCGCCAGGGCCTCGTCCACGTCCCGGGCGCGGAGCAGCCGCGTCACCCGGGTCAGCCGGGTGCCGAACAGCAGCACCTCCACACGCTCGCGCGAGTGCATCAGCGCATGTAGGAAATGCAGGAAGGTCCGCGCATACTGACTCATGGACCCCGAGATATCGCAGAGTACCACCAGTGGCGGCTCACGCCACTGGCGCTGGCGGTGGCGGAGCTCGATACCCGGCGAGCCCCCGCGTAGCCCGGCCCTGAGGCTTGCCCTCGGATCGACACGCGTCCCCCGGGGGTCCGGCCGGTAACGCCGGGTGGGCCGCGCCGGCGCCGGCGGGACCATGTCGCGGATCAGGCGATGGGCCCGGGCAAGCTCCTCGGCGCTCAGGCTCTCGAAGTCCCGGTGCTGAAGCCGCTCCCGGTCCGTCCAGGTGAGCGTCGCCAGCCCCTCCTCGGTATCGCCGGCCTCCCGCCCGCCGGCGCCCGTGTCCGCCTCCGGCGCGAGCGCGTCGGCGATCCGCCGCGGCGGCGGCCGGCGCGGCGATGTCGTGCCACCGCCGGCGGCGCGGGCGGCGAGGCGCTGCAGGGCGCGCTGGGTGAGCCGGGGATGCTGCCAGAACAGCTCGAACGCCTGCTCGAAGACGGGCAGGTCGCTGCGCCGGCGCACCAGCACCGCGGCCAGCGCCGCGCGCAGGTCGGCGCGGTCGCCCACGCCGGCGGTGCGCACGGCCTCGATGGCGTCCAGGGTGCTGTCCGGGCCCAGCGGCAGACCGGCGGCGCGGAGCAGGCGCACGAAATGGGCGACGTTGGCGGCCAGCCGTCCGCGGGGCTCAGCCGTGGCGCTCATCCGCGATCTCGGCGTTGATCTGCTCGAGCAGGCTCTCGATCTCGTGGCTGTCCAGCCGCTCAAGGTCCTCCTGGTACTTGAGCACCGCCCCGAGGGTCTCGCCGACCACGGCCGGGTCCAGGCTGACCCGGTCCAGGGCGGTCAGCGCCTGGCTCCAGTCGATGGTCTCGGCCACCCCCGGGAGCTTGTACAGCGGCATCTCGCGCAGTCGCTGGACGAAGGCGACCACCATCGCGCTCAGCGCCTCGGCGGCCGCCGGGGCGCGGCGGCGTACGATGGCGAGTTCCCGCGCGGCATCCGGATAATCCACCCAGTGGTAGAAGCAGCGGCGCTTGACCGCGTCGTGGATCTCGCGGGTGCGGTTGGAGGTGATAACCACGATCGGCGGCTCCTCCGCGCGCACGGTGCCGAGCTCGGGGATGGTCACCTGGTACTCCGCCAGCACCTCCAGCAGGAAGGCCTCGAAGGGCTCGTCGGTGCGGTCGAGCTCGTCGATGAGCAGCACCGGCGGGCCCTCGGGCTGTGGCTCCAGGGCCTGGAGCAGAGGCCGGCGGATGAGGAAGCGCTCGGCGAAGATGTCATCGGCCATGTGCTCCCGATCCACCGCCCCGCCCGCCTCGGCGAGGCGGATCTCGATCATCTGGCGCTGGTAGTTCCACTCGTACACCGCCGAGGCGACGTCCAGGCCCTCGTAGCACTGCAGCCGGATGAGCCGGCGCCCGAGGCCGGCGGCGAGGGCTCGGGCGACCTCCGTCTTGCCGGTGCCCGATTCGCCCTCCAGGAACAGCGGCCGCCCCAGGCGCAGGGCGAGGAACACCGCCGTCGACAGGCGGCGGTCGCTGACGTAGTCCTGCCCGGCGAACAGCGCGTCCACCGCCTCTATATCGGCGGGCAGGTCATCACGGTCTCGCGGCATGGCTGATCCGGTATCCTTCGCTCCGGGGAACCCTGGGTCCGGGCGGGTCACGGCCTGGCGTCCGACGGGGGCGGAACCCCGGTGACCGTCCTCATACGGCCGGCATAACGCCGCCGCCCGCCCGTGCCTCAACGCGACGAGGGCGCTACGACAGCGCCGCCGCTACCGCACGCCGCGCGATCACGCCCACGAGGTGGGCACGGTACTCCGGCGTGGCATGGAGGTCCTCGTTGAGCCCGCCCGGGTCCACGCGGATGCCGTCCAGGGCCTCGGGACGGAAATCCGCCGCGAGCGCCCGCTCCATTTCCGGGACGCGGAACACGCAGGGACCCGCGCCGGAGACGGCGACGCGCACGCCCTCGTCCGTCTCCGCGACCATCACGCTCACCAGTACGTACCGCGATGCGGGCTGCGGAAACTTCACGTAGCCCGCCCGCCGGGGCACCGGGAAACGCACCCCGAGGATGAGCTCGTGCTCGCCCAGGGCCGTCTCGAACATCCCGGTGAAGAAGTCGTCCGCGGCGATCTCGCGCTCGGTGGTTACCACCGTGGCACCCAGCCCCACCAGGCCCGCCGGGTAATCCGCCGCCGGGTCGTTGTTGGCGATGGAGCCGCCCAGGGTACCCATGTTGCGGACCTGGGCATCGCCGATACCGCCGGCGAGCACCGCGAGCGCGGGGATGGCGTCATGCACGGCGGCGGCGCCGGCGACGTCCGCGTGCCGGGTCATGGCGCCGATGTTGAGGGCGTCGCCGTCGCGCTCGATGCCAGCGAGCTCGGTGAGCCCGCCCAGATCGACCAGGGTCGAGGGCATCGCCAGACGCTGGCGCAGGCTCTGCAGCAGCGTCTGGCCGCCGGCGATGAGCTGGGCCTCATCGTCCGCGCCGAGCTGTTTCAGGGCATCATCGATGTCGCTGGCGCGGTGGAATTCGAATGCGTACATGGTCGTCTCCTTCACCCGTACGCCGGGCACCGGGCCCGGGTCGTGCCTACGCCGCGCGGCTGCCGCCGGCCTGCTGGATGGCCTGCCACACGCGCACCGGCGTGAGCGGCATGCCGATGTCGTGCACGCCGAGCGGCCCGAGGGCGTCGATCACGGCGTTCACCACCGCCGGCGGCGCGCCGATGGCCCCGGCCTCGCCGCAGCCCTTCACCCCGAGGGGGTTGTGGGTGCAGGGGGTGTTGCGGGTGTCGACGCGGAAGCTCGGCAGGTCGTCCGCCCGGGGCATGGTGTAGTCCATGTAGGTGCCGGTGACGAGCTGGCCGCTGGCGTCGTCGTAGACGCACGCCTCCAGCAGCGCCTGACCGATCCCCTGGGCGAGCCCGCCGTGGACCTGCCCCTCCACGATCATCGGATTGATGACGTTGCCGAAGTCGTCCACCGCGGTGAAGTTGACGATCTCCACACGCCCGGTCTCGGGGTCCACCTCGACCTCGCAGATGTGGCTGCCCGCGGGATAGGTGAAGTTGGTCGGGTCGTAGAACGCCATCTCGTCCAGCCCCGGCTCCAGCGTCTCCAGCGGGTAGTTGTGCGGGACGTAGGCGGAGAAGGCGATCTCCGGCATGGACAGCGTGCGGTCGGTGCCGGCCACGCGGAAGGTGCCGTGATCGTCGTACTCCACGTCCGCGGCGTCCACCTCCAGCATGTGCGCGGCGATCTTGCGGCTCTTGTCGATCACCTTGTCGAGGGCGCGCATGATCGCCGTGCCGCCGACCGCCAGCGAGCGCGAGCCGTAGGTGCCCATGCCGAAGGGTACGCGGTCGGTATCGCCGTGGACGATCTCCACGTCCTCGATGCCGATGCCGAGGCGGTCGGAGACGACCTGGGCGAAGGTGGTCTCGTGGCCCTGACCGTGGCTGTGGGAGCCGGTGAACACGGTGACCTTGCCGGTGGGGTGCAGCCGCACCTCGCCGGCCTCGTAGAGCCCGGCGCGGGCACCGAGGGCACCGGCGATGTTGGACGGCGCCAGGCCGCAGGCCTCGATGTAGGTGGAGTAGCCGATGCCGCGGTAGCGGCCCCGCGAGCGGGCCTCGGCACGGCGCTGCTCGAAGCCGGCGACGTCGGCCATCTCCATGGCCGCGTCCAGGGTCGCCTCGTAGTCGCCGACGTCGTAGTTGAGCGCCACCGGCGTCTGGTAGGGGAAGGCGTCCTTCGGGATGAAGTTCCGCCGCCGGATCTCCGCCTGATCGATCCCCAGGGCCCGGCCACAGGCGTCCACCAGGCGCTCCACCACGTAGGTGGCCTCGGGCCGGCCCGCACCGCGGTAGGCGTCCACCGGCGTGGTGTGGGTGAACGCCGCGGTGACCCGGCAGTGGATCTTCGGCGTGCGGTACTGCCCGGCGAGCAGGGTAGCGTAGAGGATGGTGGGCACCGACGGCGCGAAGGTGGAGAGATACGCCCCCATATTCGCGGTGGTGCGCACCCGCATCGCCTGGAAATGCCCGTCGCCGTCCAGCGCCATCTCCGCTCGGGTGACGTGGTCCCGGCCGTGGGCGTCGGTGGTGAAGGACTCCGAGCGCTCGGCGGTCCAGCGCACGGGCCGGGCGACCCGGCGGCTCGCCCAGGTGAGCACTGCCTCCTCGGCGTAGTGGAAGATCTTGGAGCCGAACCCGCCGCCGACGTCCGGCGCCACCACCCGGAGCTTGTGCTCGGGAATCTGGAGCACGAACGCGCTCATCAGCAGCCGCGTGACGTGGGGGTTCTGGCTGGTGGTGTAGAGGGTGTAGCGCTCCTCGCCCGGGGTGTACTGCGCGATCGCCGCCCGGGGCTCGATGGCGTTGGGGATCAACCGGTTGTTGGTG
>NZ_WNXE01000024.1:6402-10241 GCF_010993615.1 Arhodomonas sp. KWT
TAGCGCTCCTCGCCCGGGGTGTACTGCGCGATCGCCGCCCGGGGCTCGATGGCGTTGGGGATCAACCGGTTGTTGGTGATGTCCACCGACACGGTGTGCGCGGCGCTGTCGAAGGCGGCGTCCACCTCGCCACCCTCGCCGATCTCCCAGACATAGCAGCAGTTGTCGTCGAACTCGTCGTGCACCCGCGGTGCCCCGTCCGTCAGGGCGCGGGCGGCGGAGGCGACGGCCTCCAGCGGCTCGTAGTCCACCTCGATGAGCTCGGAGGCGTCCTTGGCCTGCCAGTAGCTCTCGGCGATGACCACCGCCACGGCGTCGCCCACGTAACGGACCTTGCCCTGCGCGAGCGGCGGGTGCGCCGGCTCCTTCATGGGATTGCCGTCGACATCGGTGATCTGCCAGCCGCAGGGCAGCCCGCCGACACCGTCGGCGGCGAGGTCCTCGCCGGTGAGCACCGCCACCACGCCGTCCGCCTGCGCCGCCGCGGCGGTCCCGATGCCGCGGATGCGCGCGTGGGCATGGGGCGAGCGCAGGAAGTAGGCGTGGGCCTCGCCGGGGAGGTGGATGTCGTCGGTGTAGCGCCCCTGCCCGCGGAGGAAGCGCTCGTCCTCGCGGCGATGAACCGGCTGGCCGATGCTGGAATCGCTCATCGCTCCCCCCTCACATCTGCTCGGCGGCGCGGCGCACCGCGCGCACGATGTTGTGGTAGCCCGTGCAGCGGCAGTAATTGCCCTCGAGCCCGTCGCGGATGGTGGCCTCGTCCGGGTCCGGGTGGCGCTTCACCAGGTCCACCGCGGCCATGACCATCCCCGGCGTGCAGAAGCCGCACTGCAGCCCGTGGCACTCGCGGAATGCGGACTGCATGGGGTGCAGGCCCCCGTCGGCGAGGCCCTCGATGGTAGTGACCTGCGCCCCCTGCGCCTGCCCGGCGAGGACGCTGCACGCCTTCACCGCACGGCCGTCCAGGTGCACCGTGCAGGCGCCGCACTGGCCGGTGTCGCAGCCGACGTGGGTGCCAGTGAGCGAGAGGTGGTTGCGCAGCAGCTCCACCAGGGTGGTCCGCGGGTCCACGTCCCGGGTGACCGCCTGGCCGTTGACGGTGAGCGATACGTTCATGGGCAGCTCTCCTCCTAAGCCTGAGCCATGGCGCCCCCTGCGGGGCGCGGCCGCGGACCTCTCCGGGTCCGTTTTTCTAAAATAGCCTGTGAACGGCGTGACGCCAGGAAACGGTACGGGGACGGGCGCCGCTCGTCGCGGGGGGCCGGCTAACCGGACGAATCCCGGCGCCAGAAACGCCAGCCCCCTTTCTTCTTGCCGGCACTCGCCTCGCCGGTGTCGTCCGCGCTCGCCGGGGGCTCCGCCGCCGGGGCATCGCCACTGCCAGCGGCGGAAGAGCCGGAGGCCTCGGCCGGCGCCGGCTCGCCCACGGGCTCACCGCGCAGGTAGGCCCCGAGGTTGTCGAAGAACTCGTCGGCGAGCTTGCGGGCGGCGCCGTTGACGATGCGCGAGCCCACCTGGGCGAGCTTGCCGCCCACCGTGGCCTCGACATCGTAGGCGAGTCGCGTGCCCTCGGGATTCATCTCCTCCAGCCGGACCGAGGCCCCACCCTTGGCGAAGCCGGCGGCACCGCCCTGGCCCTCGAAGCGCAGGCGGTAGCCCTGCGGGGGATCGGCATCCTCGATGGAGACGTGGCCCCGGAAACGGGCCTTGACCGGACCGATCTTGGTCTGGACCACCGCCTCGTAGCGGTCGGTCTCCAGCATCTCCAGGCCCTGGCAGCCCGGGATGCACACGCGCAGCGCCTCCGGGTCGTTAAGGGCATCCCACACGGTCTGGCGGTCGAACGCGAGCTCGCGCTCCTGGTTCATCTCCATGACGCCTTGCCCTCACGGTGACGGTCTGGCGTTAGAAACCATAGACGGCGCCGGGGGCACGTGCACTGACGCGCTGCAGCAATACGGTCACAGGCGGCCATCGCGGTAGTCGGCAAACGCCTGCATCAGCTCCTCGCGGCTGTTCATCACGAACGGCCCGTGCCGCGCCACCGGCTCACGCAGGGGACGCCCCGCGACCAGCAGCCCGCGGCCCCCGGCATCGCCGCCCGCCGCGATCCGCACCGAGCCCCCCTCGCTCAACACCGCCAGCTCGCCGCGGGCCACGGCCCGGGCGGCATCGCCCTCACCGACGCTCAGCCCCCCCTCGAAGCAGTACACGAAGGCCGCGTGGTCCGCCGGCAGGGTGAGCCGGTGAGCGGCACCGGCATCGAGGGCGATGTCCACGGCCAGGGGGTCGACGTCGATACCGCGCACCGGCCCCTCGACGCCCTCCACGGTGCCGGCGAGCACCCGCAGCCGCACACCGGTGGCGGGGATGATCACGGGGACCTCCGCGGGCGGAATGTCCTGGTAGCGCGGTGCCGTCATCTTGCGCCCGGCCGGGAGATTCACCCAGAGCTGGAAGCCCCACATGAGCCCGTCGCTCTGCTCCGGCATCTCCGAGTGCACGATGCCGCGTCCGGCGGTCATCCACTGGAGTCCGCCGGGCTCGAGCACGCCGCTGTTGCCCTGGTTGTCGCCGTGGCGCATGCGGCCCGCGAGCATGTAGGTCACCGTCTCAAAGCCGCGGTGCGGGTGCTCCGGAAAGCCGGCGATGTAGTCGTCCGCGTTATCGGAGCGGAACTCGTCGAGCATCAGAAAGGGGTCGACGGCATCCAGGTATGGGGTGCCGATGACGCGGGTCAACCGCACGCCCGCGCCGTCGCTGGCGGGCATGCCGCGGGCCAGGCGCGTGACCTGGCGGGTGTCGCTGCGGGGCTGCTCGTTCATGTCGCTCTCCGCTCCAGTGGGTTACAGGGATACGTTAGGAGCGTCTGAGCCGGAAACAAAGATGCTGGAAACGAATACGCTGTTGCCGCATCAGGAACAATCGACACGGCTGCCACGCCCACGGGCGGCCGTTGACGCGGCGGGAACTTTTCTTTTCGGCGCGGAGGTTTCAGACTCCCGGAAAGCGTCGTTGACGTTAACGTAAAGCACAATCCGAGGAGGAGAGGGATGTCACGGATCGCATTCATCGGCCTGGGCAACATGGGTGCCCCCATGGCCACGAACCTCGTCAATGCCGGCCACGAGGTCACGGTCTTCGACCTGGTGCCGGAATCGGTGAGCGCCCTGGTGGAGGCCGGCGCGGCGAAGGCGGAGACCGCCGTGGCCGCCGCCGACGGTGCCGAGATCGTCATCACCATGCTCCCGGCCGGACGCCACGTCCGTCAGGTCTACGAGGGGGACGACGGGCTGATCGCGCGCGTCTCCCGCGACACCCTCCTGGTGGACTGCTCCACCATCGCCGCGGAGGAGGCCCGCGGTGTCGCCGAGAGTGCCGCGGCGGCGGGACTGGCGTTCGTGGACGCCCCGGTCTCCGGCGGCGTGGGCGGCGCCCGTGCCGGGACGCTCACCTTCATCTGCGGCGGCGAGGCCGCCGCGGTGGAACAGGCCCGGCCGGTGCTCGACGTCATGGGCAAGGCGGTCTTCCATGCCGGCCCGAGCGGCTCCGGTCAGGTGGGCAAGATGTGCAACAACATGCTGCTCGGCGTGCTCATGATCGGCACCTCGGAGGCGCTGAACATGGCCAGGGCCCACGGCCTGGACCCGGCCGTGGCCTCGGAGATCATGAAGGCGAGCTCCGGCAACAACTGGGCGCTGCAGGTCTACAACCCCTACCCGGGCGTAATGGAGAACGCCCCGGCCTCCAACGGCTACCAGCCGGGGTTCATGGTGGACCTCATCGCCAAGGACCTGGGGCTCGCCATGAACATGGCGGTCAACAGCGGCACCGCCAAC
>NZ_WNXE01000024.1:10338-13402 GCF_010993615.1 Arhodomonas sp. KWT
CCCCCATGGGGGCGCTTGCGCGCAGCCTCTACACGACCCACAGCGCCCAGGGCAACGGCAGGAAGGATTTCTCCAGCATCCTGGAGTTCCTGCGCGGAGACGACGCCGGCTGACACGCCGGCGCCCGGATCGGGGACACGGCACCGGGCCGGGACGCGGCGTCCGCGCGGGCGCCGCGGCGCGGCCCGCCGTGCTACCCGGCGCCCTGCCCCTCCTCGCGGAAGAGGTGGACGTCGAGCTGCGGGAAGGCGATGGTGATGCCCTCGGCCTCCAGCCGGGTCTTGATGGTCTCCAGCATGTCCCACTTCAGCGGCCAGTAGTCCGTGGCCTTGCACCAGGGCCGCACCCAGAAGTCCACCGTGCTGGCACCGAGGTCACCCACCACCACCACGGGCGCCGGATCCGCGAGCACGCGCTCGTCGGCGGTGATGATCTCCATGAGCAGGTTCCGGGCCCGGGACAGGTCGGTGTCGTAATGCACGCCGATGACCATGTCCACACGGCGGGTATCCATCGCCGAGTAGTTCACGATGGTGCCACCGGTGACGCTCGCGTTCGGCACGATGACGACCTTGTTGTCCGGGGTGCGCAGCCGGGTCTGGAAGATCTCGATCTCGTCGACGGTACCGCTGGTGCCCGCGGCCTCGACGTAGTCCCCCACCCGGAAGGGGCGGAAGAGGATCATCAGCACCCCCGCCGCGAAATTGGACAGCGAGCCCTGCAGGGCCAGACCGACGGCCAGGCCGGCGGCACCGAGGATGGCGATGAGGGAGGCCGTCTGGATACCGAGCTGGCCAAGCGCGGCGATGATCACGAAGGCGAGGATCAGCGCGTAGATGATGTTGGCGGCGAAGCTCACCAGGGTGTCGTCGAGCCGCGCGCGCTGCATCAGCCGGCGGCTGACGCCCTTGAGGCCGCGGGCCGCCCACTTGCCGATGTAGAAGATGACGACAGCGCCGACGAGGTTGAGCAGGAAGTCGGCCCCGTTCGTGACCAGCCACGCGTAGCCCTGCTCGTAGAGTTGCTGCATGTCCTGCATGTGTGACGCTCCGCGGTTGTTGTTGTGCGTGGCGCCGCCCCGAAAGGGCGTCGCACGGGCACATTAAAGCCCCCCGGCCGGGCCGGGGGCAACCGCGGAAGGACGGCGGCCCGCGAGGCCGCCGCCGGGTCAGATGGCGCGGGAGAAGCGCCGCAGGATGTCGGACTCGCCGCGCCGGCGATGGGCGTCGAACGGCATCGCGATCTGACGCAGGAACAGCCGCCCCTGGCGGGTCACGGTCAGGCTGTCATCGCCGATGACCACCAGCCCGTCCGCCTCGGCGGGGCGCAGGTCGGCGAGGGCGTCGGCAAAGTAATCCGCGAAGTCGATGCCGTGGCGCGCGGAGACGTCGTTGAAGTCCAGCCGCGAGCGGCACATCACCGCCTCGATCACCTCGGCACGGAGTTCGTCGTCGGCGTCACGCCGGTATCCCTTGGCGACCGCGAGCCGGCCGTCGTCGATGGCCTCGTTGTAGGCCGCGAGATTGTGGTGATTCTGGCTGTAAGCGCCGGCGATGTGGCCGATGGCGGTGGAGCCCACGCCCACCAGATCCAGTCCGCCTCGGGTGGAATAGCCCTGGAAGTTGCGCTGCAAGGTATCGGCGGCCAGGGCCTGGGCGAGCTCGTCCTCCGGCAGGGCGAAGTGGTCCATGCCGATGTAGACGTAGCCCGCCTCCGTGAGCCGGCGGATGGCGTCGTTGAAGATGCCCAGCTTCTCCTCGGGCCCCGGCAGCGTATCGGCGTCGATCTGGCGCTGCATCTTGAAGCGCTCGGGCAGGTGGGCGTAGTTGTAGATGGCCAACCGCTCGGGACGCATGCGGATGATCCGCTCCAGGGTCGCGTCGAAGCGCGCCCGGTCCTGCTTCGGCAGACCGTAGATGAGGTCCATGTTGGTGGAGGTGAAGCCCTCGCCACGGGCCGCGGCGAGCACCTGCGAGACCATCTCGGCGGACTGTATCCGGTTGATGGCGGCCTGCACCGCCGGGTCGAAGTCCTGCACACCCAGGCTCACCCGGGAGAAGCCCATCCCGCGGAGCCGGCGCATGCGGGCCGGGTCCACCGTGCGCGGGTCGATCTCGATGGAGAACTCCCGCTCGGCAACGGGGGCGAACGGAAAGGCCTCGCCGATCACCCTCATCAGGCGCTCGAGCTGGTCGTCGTCCAGGTAGGTGGGCGTGCCGCCGCCGAAATGCAGCTGCGCCAGCGGCCGCGGGCCAAGCAGGGTCGCCTGGGCGTGGATCTCGCGGATCAGCCGCTCCAGGTAGTGCTCGGCGTGACGGCGGTTGGCAGTGATGATCCGGTTGCACGCGCAGTAGAAGCACGCCGAGTGGCAGAACGGCACGTGCACGTACATCGACAGCGGCTCGTCCGGGGCGCGGTGTGCGCGCACGTGGGCCACGTAGGCGGCCTCGTCCCAGCCGGGGTGGAAAGCGAGCGCCGTCGGATAGGACGTGTACCGCGGGGCGGTCACGTCGTAGCGCTCGAGCATCTGCGGGTCGATCTGTAGGGTCTCGGACATGGCAACCTCCACGCACGCCCCCTGGGGATGGGTTCAGGACGGCGCATTTGTGGCAGGATAAGGCATAAATCAGGGGCTGCTTTTGATCCAGATCATGGCCGGCAAACATGGGTCTCGAAACACACCGGGAAACGGCGGCTTCCGCCGCTACGCCTGGCAGGCGCTGGCCGGGAGCTGCATCGCCCTGGGCATGCTCGGGGTGGCCCTGCCGCTGCTGCCGACCACGCCGTTCCTGCTGCTCGCGGCCTACGCCGCCTCGCGCAGCTCGCCGGCACTGGCGCGCTGGCTCCACGAGCACCCGCGGCTCGGACCGCCGCTGGCGGACTGGCAGGAACGCCGGGCCATCCGACCGGCGGCGAAGCGCACGGCCATCGGACTGATCGTGGTGAGCTGGGGGATCATGATGGCGACGGTGGAACCGCTGCCGCTGCGCCTGGGCGTCTCCGCGCTGCTGCTCGGCGTCAGCACCTTTATCGTCACCCGACGGTCGTGACGGGCGGGGCCGCG
>NZ_WNXE01000024.1:13497-18693 GCF_010993615.1 Arhodomonas sp. KWT
GCCGCGCCCCGCCCGCCGGGGCCTCAGTGGCCCTCGTGGTGGTGTGCCCGCGACACCGAGAAGATCCCGGTGGGCGTGCGCACGTCCGTGATGGTGGCGACCTTCTCCAGGGTCTCGTCGTCGTAGACCCGGATCACGCCCTCCTTCCAGTCACTGACGAACACGTGGCTGCCGTCGGCGTCCGGCTCCGGGTGCAGGGTCATCGTGCCCTCGTTGATGCGCTTGACCACCTTGAACGGGGGCTTGCGCTCGTGGACGGTGATCTCGTTGGACGCCGGCGGGAAGACCGAGTCGAACCACACGTACTTCATGTCCTCGCGGGCGCGCACGAACAGGCCCGGGCCGCCGCTGGGCACCTCGCCGACCACCTCGAAGGTATGGTCGTTCCAGATCACGTTCTTGCCCTCGCCGATGTGCGGGGTCGCCGCGTACTCCACGCCGTCCTCGCGCCAGACCGCGCCCGGCCCCGGGTGCGGCTTGGTGCCGGTCTCGATCTTGGCCAGGATCTCCATGGTCTCCACGTCCAGGGCGGCGACGTGATTGGAGTTCTGGGAGGCGAGGAAGAAGACCTTGTTGTCCGGGCGCAGGAAGCCGTCGTGCAGGATCTTGCCGACGTTACCCACCTTCTTCACCGGGAAGCCGGGCTTGTCGTAGTTCACCCGCCAGATCTGGCCCGCCTCCTTGAGCGCGAGCAGGAAGTACGGGCCGACACTCGGCTTGACGTCGTTCACCGAGCAGATGCGCGAATCCACCTTGCCGCCGGTGATCGCGGCGACGCCGTGGGTGTCGATCACCTTCACCGGCTCCAGGGTGTCGGCATCCACCATCACCGCCTGGGTCGGGATGTACATGCCGGTCATGATGTAGCGCCCGTCGTCCGAGATCGCGATCCCGCGGGCATCCAGGCCGAGGCGGATGCGACGCACCGGCTTGAGGCTGTAGAGGTCGTACTTGTACAGCCAGCCGTCGCGGCCGAGGTTGTAGGCGTAGCGCCCGTCAGGGCTGAAGGTGTAGCCGTGGGCGCGGGCACCGGCCTTGAGATGGGCGACCACCTCGAAGCTGTCACCGTCGATCACGGCCACGCTGAAGTATTCGCGCTCGGTGGCGAGCAGGAGGTTGTCCACCGGGTGGTCGTGGGTCGGCTCCGCCGGCTGCTCGGACTTGGGTACGAGCACCTCCAGGGAGTCCTCCATCTTCTCCCGGGACCAGTAGAAGCGCTTGGGCGCGGCGTTGTTCCAGAGATAGTCGGTGACCGCCCGGATCTCCGCGTCGGACAGCGCCTTGCCGATGGGATTGGAGTCCGTGCCCCAGGCGGGCATGGATGTCCCGGTGCGACCGTGCTTGACGGTCATGAAGATTGCCTGCTCATTGAACGGCGTCAGCGGCCGGCCGGTGATCTTGGAGGTCTTGAAGCCCCCCTCGCCGTCGCCGATGCCCTCGCGCAGGCGCTGCTGGGTGATGTTCGGGCCGGTGGCGCCCGTACGCTTGGGGTTGTGGCAGCCGCCGCACTCGGAGCTGACAAAGGCCTTCACCGGGCGACCGTTGATGGTCTCCGCGGGTTTGGCGTCGAAACCGGCGAACACCGGGGCCGCCGTGAACGCGGCGGCGAGCGCCACGAGCACGGTGCCCACGGCGGTTCTTACGCCTGAGGATGACATAGTGGTATCTCCTGTAATGGCTTCCAACACGACTTCCGGGTACGGCCGCCCCCTGTCTGCCGGAGCGCCGCCCGGACGGGCGGCCGGCCGCTTATGAATATTTATTCCAATTACTACTTTGTAGGCGAAATGCGCTCCCCGCCTTGAGCGGTATCAACCCCCGTGGAGCGCCTCGATAGCTGGCGCGGCTTCGCCTTCCGGCACCGCCCCGTCGAACGAGTCGGTGAACCAGTCCAGCCGGTCGCGCAGCCGCACCACCTCGCCGAGCACAACCAGGCTCGGCGGCTGGATCCGCGCCTCGCGCACCCGCGTCACCAGGTCCCGAAGGCAGCCGGTGACCACCCGCTGGCCGGTGAGGGTCGCGCGCTGGACCACCGCCGCCGGATGCCCCGGCGCCAGCCCCCGCCGCATGAGCTCCTCGCACAGCCGCGGCAGCCCGTGCAGGCCCATATAGATGACGACGGTCTGCGACGGCTGCACCAGGGCCTCCCAGGGCAGATCCAGGGAGCCGTCCCGGAGGTGACCGGTGACGAAGGTGCACAGCCGGGCATGGTCCCGGTGGGTCAGCGGCATACCGGCATAGGCGGCGCAGCCGAGGGCCGCGGTGACGCCGGGGACGACCTCGAAGGACACGCCGGCGGCCTGCAGCGCCTCCAGCTCCTCGCCGCCGCGGCCGAAGACGAAGGGGTCTCCGCCCTTGAGCCGGACCACCTCGAGCCCCTGGCTGACGAGGTCCACGAGCATGGCGTTGATGCGCGACTGCGGCACGGTATGGTGGCTCGCCGCCTTGCCGACGTAGACGCGCTGCGCCCGGGCCGGCACGAGGTCCATGACCTCCGGCGCGGCGAGGCGGTCGTAGAGCACGGCGTCGGCGCGGCCCAGCACCTCCCGTGCCCGCAGGGTGAGCAGCTTCGGGTCCCCGGGCCCCGCCCCGACGAGGTAGGCCCGGCCGGCGCCGGGTTCCTTGCGCCATTGCAGCGCGGCCGGCTCGTCGTCGTCGATATCGAGGTGCAGTGAGGACCGCTCGCGCGCGCCCACCGCGTGGACCAGCACGCCCCGCCGGTCCGCCTCCGCGGCGACCCGGTGGTTGAGATCGACACAATCGGACGCCGCCACCGCCAGGTGACAGCCGTCGAGGTCCCCCTGCGCGAACGCCCGCTCGCACAGCGCCCAACCACCGGCCATGGCGGCCTCGCGCAGGGCCGGGCGGACATCCGCCGCAACCACGCGCAGCCGCGCCCCGTGGCACCCCAGCCACGCGGCGAGCCGCCGTGCGCCGTCCCCGCCGCCCACCACGAGTACCCGCCGCCCGGTGAGCTCCAGCGTCGCCGGCATGCCGGTCATGACAGCGCCTCCTCGACGGCCGGCAGGCCGATCTCCGTGTCGTCCAGGTAACAGCCCGGGTCCTCCGCCCACAGGTTGCCGGTGAGCTGCCACGCCCGGGTGCGGGTATTGCCGCCGCAGATGTCGCGGTGGGCGCAGGCACCGCAGCGCCCCTCCAGCGGTCGCGGCCGGCGGCGCAGTGCAGCCAGCATGGGCTCGCTATCGTCGCTCCAGATCGCGGAGAACGGCCGCTCGCGGACGTTGCCGAGGTTGTGCTGCCACCAGAACGTGTCCGGGTGGACGTTGCCGAGGTTGTCGATGTTGGCGACGTCGCTGCCCGAGGCATTGCCGCCCCAGGCCCGGAGCAGCCGCCGCAGGCCGGCGACCGCGTCCGCCGGGAAACGGCGCTCTGCCCAGTGCAGGAGGTAGACGGCGTCGGCGTCGTTGTTGCCGGTGACGTAGTCCCGCCGCCGGCCGGCCGCGAGGTCGGCGAGGCAGTGCCGGAACAGCAGATCCATCGCCCAGCGCGTGCGTCGGTGGACGGCGTCGCCGCGGCGATTGCGGTTGCCCCGGCCGGCGTAGTTGAGGTGGGAGAGGTAGAACTTGTCGATGTCCTCGTCGGCGACGAGCTGCAGCAGCCCCGGCAGGTCGTGCGCGTTCTCCTCGGCCAGGGTGAAGCGCACGCCCACCTTGATGCCGGCATCCCGGCACAGCCGCAGCGCGTGCACGGATTCGTCGAAGGCGCCGCGGCGCTTGCGGAAGCGGTCGTGGGTCTCGCCGAGGCCGTCCAGGCTGATGCCGACGTAGTCGAACCCGGTCTCCGCGATGGTCGCGACGTTCGACTCGTCGATCAGCGTGCCGTTGGTGGAGAGGCCGACGAAGAACCCCATGTCCCGGGCACGGCGGGCGATACGGTGGATCTCCGGGTGCATCAGCGGCTCGCCGCCGGAGAGGATGAGCACCGGCACGCCGAAGGCGCGGAGGTCGTCCATCACCGTGTCGATCTCCGCGCCGGAGAGCTCGCCGGCGAAATCGATGTCCGCGGAGGTCGCGTAGCAGTGCTTGCACGCGAGGTTGCAGCGCCGGATGAGGTTCCAGATCACCACGGGCCCGGGCGGGCGCCCCGGCGGCGGGACCGAGCCCGGGGTGCGGAGGGCCTCGATATAGCGGGTCAGTCTGAACATGGACGGCCTCCTGGGGGCGGATCGCTTGCGGGGTTCGTCGCCGGTTCCGGGATTCTCAGACCGGTCTTCTTGAGGACACGGCGGCTGTAGAGCACCGCCGAGGCACGGGGGTGGTCGCCGAGCACCGCCGCGACCTCGCGGATCCGCGCCTCGACGCTGTCCCGGTCGCGGCCGTGGACCATGGCGAACAGGTTGTACGGCCACTGCGGCGGGTGGCGCGGCCGGGCGTAGCAGTGGCTGACGGCCTCCAGCGCGCCGACGTCCCGGCCGAGGCGGTCGACGTCGGTGTCCGGGACGTCCCAGACCGTCATCGCATTGAAGCGCAGGCCCAGGGCGTAGTGCTGGGGCACCGCGGCGATGCGCCGGATTCCACCGCCGGCCTGCATGGCCGCGAGCCGGCGGATGACCTCGTCCTCGTCCGTGCCGACGCGGGCGGCGACCTCGGCGTAGGGGCGCGGACACAGGGGCAGGCCGTGCTGGGTCGCGGCGATGATGCGCCGGTCCAGCGCGTCCGGGCTGTGCCCGTCCCCGCCCCGGGTCATGCCGTCACCCTCAGGCCGAGGTAGTATTCGGCGCGCTTGGGCATGAGGTGGACGCACAGGCCGGTCTCCGCCTCGATCTCGCCGGCCACCGCTGCCAGGCGCTCGGCGTCCAGCACGGCGATCACGAACCACAGGTTGAGCCGGTGGTCGCGCTCGTAGTTGTGGGCCACCTCCGGGTGGGCGTTCACCTGCGCCGCGACCACGTCCAGGCGCACCGGCGGCACCGCCATGGCGGCCAGGGTCACGGCGCCGCCGAGGGCGCCGGCGTCGAAGAGCGGGCCGACGCGGGAGAGATAACCGTCGTCGAGCAGGCGCCGGAGACGGTCGAGCAGCTCCGCCTCGGCGATGCCCACGGTCCCGGCGGCCTCGGAATACGGTGTCGGACTCAGGGGCAGGCCGCCCTGCAGGACGTTGACGATGCGCCGGTCCACGGCGTCCAGTTCGCCACTCATGACGCCACCGCCCCGGCGCCGGCCGGCGCCGGTGCGT
>NZ_WNXE01000024.1:18786-22205 GCF_010993615.1 Arhodomonas sp. KWT
CCGGACCGGCGGCCGCCGCGAGCGCCTGCGCCTGGGCACGGACGGTGGCGCGGTCGCGGCCGTGGATCATGCTGAAGAGGTTGTACCGCCACTCGGGCAGGCGCCGCGGGCGGCGGTAGCACAGGGTGACGAAGCGGTACCCGGCGATGCGGCCGGCGACGGCGTCCACCTGCTCGTCCGGCACGTCCCAGACCACCATCGCGTTGGCCCGGTAGCCGAGCCGGCGGTGACGCGCGATCAGCCCGTAGCGGACCACGGCGCCGCGCTCCCGCCAGGCCCGCAGCCGCGCGAGCACCTCCGCCTCGTCGACGCCCGCCCGGGCGGCAACGGCGGCGAAGGGGCGAGGCACGAGGGCGAGACCGTCCTCCAGCGCCGCCAGCACGTGCCTCGCCGCCGGGTCCAGCACCAGCGGCTCGGCGGGCGGCCGCGGGGTGACGGTCCGCGGCGCGTCCCCCTCGCCCGCCATCAGGCCGGCGAGGTCCAGGTGGTAAGCGCTCTCCAGCGGCAGGTCCAGGGGCGCCAGCCCGGTATCGGCGGCGACGCCGTCCAGCACGGCATCCACTCCAGGGCGGCTCGCCGCGGTCACGACGAACCAGAGGCTGTAACGGTGCTCACGCTCGTAGTTGTGGTTCACCCCGCGATACGCGTTCACCTGTGCGGCGACCGTCTCCAGGCGCGACGGCGGTACCGCCAGGGCGGCCAGGGTGCTCGCCCCCACCGCCCCCGGGCGGAAGACCGCGCCCACCCGGGCGAGCCAGCCCCGGTCCGCGAGCGTCCCCAGGGCGGCGATCACCTCGCCCTCCCCGACCCGGAGGTGACGGGCCATAGTGCGGTACGGCCGCGACTCCAGCGGCAGGCCGCGGGCGTAGGCGCGGAGCAGCGCCCGCGCCACGCCGTCCGGGGCCGCCGCGGTTCCCGCGCCTGCGATGTCCGCCGCTGCCGTCACCATGGCCGGGTCCTCACAGGCCGATGCGGTCGGCACGGTCGGTGAAGAAGATCCCGCTCGGGCGCGGCACCGGCAGCCGGGCCAGGGGCTCGTGGGTATCCGCGTCGTAGACGGCGACGGTGTCGTCGTCGCGCAGGGACAGCCACACCTCCTCGCCGCGGGCGGAGAAGGCGATGTGCAGCACGCCCCGCCCCGGGGTGAGGGTGTCGTCCACCTTCAGGGTGTCCATGTCGATAACCTGGACGGTGTCGTTGCGGGGGAAGGCGAAGTTCACCCAGGCCTCGCGCCCGTCCGGGCCGGCCATAACGAACACCGGCTGGCCGTGGACCGGGATGCGCGCCACCTCGTGCCAGTCATCACGGTCGACCACGAGCACCTCGTGGCGCCCCACCGCGGGCAGCAGGGCATAGTCGTCCACCATCGCCCAGCCCTCGAGGTGGGGCATCTTGTAGACCGGCAGGCGCTTCTCACCGCGTCCGTAGCCGGCGAGAATCTCCCGGGCGCCACGCTCCGGGTGCCACAGGTCGACCAGGGCAAGGCCGTCCTCCCCGAACAGCCCGGCGATGTAGTAGCGCCCCTCCGGCGTGATCAGGCCGTCGTAGGGCTTGCGCCCCACGCCCCTGATCCGGGTGATGGACGGCTCGTCGCCGCCGCTGAAGTCAGCGATCCAGATCTCGCCGGCCTCGTAGAGGCTGAACACGAACCGCTCCCCGGGGGCGTCCACCAGGCCGACCACCCGCGCACGCTCGCCGTCGCCGTAGCGCGCCGGGATGCGCGCCACCGGCTCCAGGGTACGGGCGTCGAACACGCGCACGCCGCCGGGCTCGTAGTTGGAAACGGCCACCAGGCGGCCATCGCCGGAGATGGCGCCGCCGATGCTGTTGCCCGCCTGCTGCACCCGCGCGACGATGCGCCCGCGCAGCAGATCCACCTTGGTCAGCGCGCCGTCACGACCGAACACGTAGGCGAAGCGCTCGTCCCGTGAGAACACCGCGGAGGCGTGGGAGAGATCGCCGAGGCCGTCAATCTCCGCGAGCTCGGCCCGCTCGCTGGCGTCCACCAGGGACACCCGGCCGTCCGCACGCTGGACGACCAGCCCCAGGTCGCCGGTGCCCCGCGGGGCGGGGGTGGTCGCGCAACCGCCGAGCAGCGCGGCGGCGAGCAGCAGCGTCCAGACACGGAAGGCCGTGACGGCGGCACGGGCATATCGGATCATCGGTCATTCTCCTGGAGGTACCGCCCGGACTTGAGGCCGCGGGCGATGGCTCGGATCTCGGCATGGCTGAACAGCGGGCCGAAGGGGGGCATGGCAGTGCCCGGGCGGCCGTGCTCGATGGTCGCGGCGAGGGCGCCGACGTCGCGCCCGGACAGCGCGGAGGCGGTGATGTCCGGCCCCAGGCCGCCGGTCAGCCGCAGGCCGTGGCAGGCCCCGCAGTCCTCGCGCACGATCGAGCCGAGGCTGCGTCCGCGCAGGGCGGCCGGGCGCTCGGCACCCGCGACCGGGACCAGGGGCACGGTGAGGGCAACCAGCAGGAGCGGAAACGCGGAGTGGCGCAGCCGCCGCAGGAGTGCGGAATTACGGATGAGCATGCCGTCCCCCGGACTGTCGTCCCCACCCGAAGCGCTGGTGCACCCGCGGGCAGGGAACTCGTACCGGCCACCGAAAGGCGGCCATTCGGGGTCAGGCTATAAGATGCATACGATTTATTAGTTGATATCCATCAACCGAAGGCGAAACGTCACGAAAGGGTCTCGATGCGGGCGATCAGGTCGTCCGCGGCGGCATTGGCCTCGGTGACGAGATGCTCGAACTGGGGGCGCAGATCGCCGGGCACCGCCTCGTCCAGCGCCCGCTTGGCCGCGGCGGCGAGTCGTCGCTCGTCGTCGCCGCGCTCGCGCAGCAGCCGCCCGGCACCACGCTCGGCGAAGCGCGCGATGAGCCGGTCGCCCAGCTCGTGGAGGCTGTCCAGCTCGCCGTCCGCCGCCTGCGGGAGCTCGCCGTGGCTGCGCAGCCCGAGCGCCAGACGGTCCGCAAGGGCCTCACGGTCGCCGGCCAGGCGCTGGAGCACGCCCGCCACCGCGGCGTCGTCGATCACCTCCGCGGTGTAGCGGTGGTGCCGGGCGTTCGTCTGGCACTGGACCATCACGTCGTTGACGGCCACCAGGGCCGGATCACGTAGCAGGCTCATCCTCCACCTCCGCGCTGATGCCGGGCCCGGAACACCCCGATAGCCAGACCGCCCGGGCCCGGTAATGCCAACCTTCCGGGCGATTGTGCGCCTTGCCCGCAGAGCGTGCGAGCGCCGGCTTAGCGGGTGTGCGTGATACCGCGCAACACCGGCGACGAGGGTGCCGCCGCACCTACCGGTTTGAACCATACCGCGACTGTCCCGCCGCGTCGCCCGTCACTCATGCCAGACCGCTACACGACGTTCCTCACCCCCTGCCACAGCCGCTGTATGGACGGCGCGGA
>NZ_WNXE01000024.1:22303-29364 GCF_010993615.1 Arhodomonas sp. KWT
CGGCGGCGTCGCCGCTGCCCGGGTCGATGACCACCGGGAGCTCGCCCGGACAGACCTCGAACGTCGCGGGGGTGTACGCAATGATCTCGCCATCGGCGAGGATCCGCCGGTGTCGTCGGGTGCGGACAGTCAGCACCTGCGCCTGCGCACGCCAGACCGGGCTGCCGGCCACTCCGCCGCGCCAGACATCCCAGGCGGCCCGGAGCAGGCCCAGCCGCCCCTGGGGCGGGACGCAGTAGGCATCCAGCAGACCGTCGTCGATGCCGGCCTCGGCCTGCACTGGCACGCCGCCACCGTAGTAACGGCCGTTGCCCACGGCGAAATGCAGCGCACGCAGGCGCTCGGTGCGGCCATCGACCTCGACTTCCAGCCGGAACGAGCGTAGCCGGCCCGCTGTACGCAGCAGTGCCACCGGGTAGCTCAGCGCGCGCCAGCGGCGCTTGTCGCCCTCGCCCAGGCCTTCGTTCCGGGCACGCACGCCCAGCCCGATGTGGGCGACGTTGCAGAAATAACGGCCGTTGACCCGACCCAGATCGATGCGGTGGACGGAACCATCCACCGCGATGGCGGCGGCACCAGCAGGATCGAACGGGATGCCCAGGGTCCGGGCAAGGTCGTTGGCGGTGCCCAGCGGCAGCACCGCCAGCGGCGTGGTGCCGCCGGCCAGGGCACCGAGGGCGGCGTTGACGGTGCCGTCCCCGCCGGCGACGACCACCGCATCCACGGTGGCGGCGACGGCGGCAATACCCGCGCGCAACGCATCGCCATTGGCGGGCCAGTGGCAGCGATACTCGACGCCGCAACGCTCGAAGACCGCCAGCGCCGCGTCCAGCGGGCCGCCGGCGCGCCCGGCCGCGGCGTTCGCGAACACCGCCAGTCGCCGGCGCGGCTCGCCGCGGTGCGGCTGGGACTGGGTCTCCAACATGCGCGCCCTCCGGGCCCCTCGCCACCGGGCGGCGACGGTGTCAGTCCGTCGACCGGCCCATATCACCAAACCCCGCCCCGCCGGCGGGCCGTACAGTACGCGTCCTGCGTCTGACGACACGGGCCGGGGCACGAGTGCCCGTCGATACGCCGCACGGGCACCGCCCCGGAGCGGTGATCGACTAGGAGTCCGGGGTGCCGCCCCTGAGACGGGCGACGGCCCGATGGCCGATGTCCCGGCGGTAGTAGACACCGTCCCAGTGGATGCGCTCCACCTGCTCGTAGGCCCGGTTCCGGGCCTCGGCGATATCGCTGCCGAGGGCGCAGACGCAGAGAACGCGCCCGCCCATGGTCACGACCTCGCCGGCGTCGTCGTCGCTGGTGCCGGCATGGAAGACCTTCACGTCCCCGCTCTCGCTCTCCGGCAGACCGGTGATGACGTCACCCTTGCCGTAGGCGCCCGGATAGCCGCCGGCGGCCATCACCACACCCAGGCACGGACGCGGATCCCATTCCGCCCCGACCTCCGCGAGGCACCCGTCCAGGGCGGCATCGCAGAGCGCCGGCAGATCCGAGCGCAGGCGCATGAGGATGGGCTGGGTCTCCGGGTCGCCAAGACGCACGTTGAACTCCAGTACCCGCGGCTCGCCGTCCGGGTCGATCATTACGCCGGCGTAGAGGAACCCCGTGTACGGCCGGCCCTCGGCGGCAAGGCCGCGCACCGTGGGGCGCACGATCTCCTCGAGGATGCGCTCGTGCACCGCCCCGGTGACGATGGGGGCCGGACTGTAGGCGCCCATGCCGCCGGTATTGGGGCCGGTATCGCCGTCGTCCCGGGCCTTGTGGTCCTGGCTGGAGGCGAGCGGCAGGACGTTATTGCCGTCCACGAGGGCGATGAAGCTGGCCTCCTCGCCCTGGAGGAAGTCCTCGACGACGATACGCTCGCCCGCGTCGCCGAAGGCGTTGCCGCCGAGCATGCCCTCGGCGGCCTGCAGCGCCTCGTCCACGGTCATCGCCACGGTCACGCCCTTGCCGGCGGCGAGGCCGTCGGCCTTAACCACCAGCGGTGCGCCGTGCTCGCGGATATAGTCCCGGGCCTCACCGAGGTCGTCGAACACCCGGTAGCCGGCGGTGGGGATACGGTGCCGCTCCAGGAACGCCTTGGCGAAGGCCTTGGAGCCCTCGAGCTCAGCGGCCGCGCGGTCCGGGCCGAGGCAGCGCAGGCCGGCGGCCCGGAACGCGTCGACCACGCCCATGGTCAGCGGCACCTCCGGACCGACCACAGTGAGGTCGATGGCGAAGTTACGGGCGAAGTCCACCAGTGCGGTGATGTCCTCCGCACCGACGGCCACGTTGTGCACGCCCGGCTCACGCCGGGTGCCCGCATTGCCGGGGGCGACGTAGACGTCGCTGACGCGTTCGGAGCGGGCGAACCGCCATGCCAGGGCGTGCTCACGTCCGCCCCCGCCGATCACGAGTACCTTCATGGGCTGCTCCTCAGTGCCGGAAATGCCGCATGCCGGTGAACAGCATGGCGATGCCGTGCTCGTCCGCGGCGGCGATCACTTCCTCGTCGCGGATCGAGCCGCCGGGCTGGATGATCGCCCGCACGCCGGCCCCGGCGGCCTGGTCGACGCCGTCGCGGAAGGGGAAGAAGGCGTCCGAGGCGAGCACCGAGCCGTCCAGCGAGAGGCCGGCGTCCGACGCCTTGCGCACGCCGATACGGGCGCTGTCCACCCGGCTCATCTGCCCGGCGCCGATGCCGAGCGTCCGCCCGGCGCCGCCGTAGACGATGGCGTTGGACTTCACGTGCCGGGCCACGGCCCAGACGAAGAGCAGGTCGGCGCGCTCACCCGCCTCCGGGGCACGCTGCGTCACCACCCGCGGCGCCGCGCCGGCGGGCAGCAGCTCATGGTCGGCATCCTGCACCAGCAGCCCGCCGCGCACGCGCTTGTAGTCGAGCCGCCCGCCGTCGGCGCCCTCGTCCAGGGCGCCGGTGACGAGCAGGCGCACGTTCTTCTTCCGGGCCACCGCCTCGGCCACGCCGTCCGCCACCGCCGGGGCGACGATCACCTCCACGAACTGGCGATCCACGATCGCCTCCGCGGTGGCGCGGTCCAGGGTCCGGTTGAAGGCGATGATGCCGCCGAACGAGGACGTCGGGTCGGTGGCGAAGGCGCGCTCGTAGGCGGTGAGGAGGTCCTCGGCCACGGCGACGCCACAGGGGTTGGCGTGCTTGACGATCACGCAGGCCGGGACCTCGAAACCGCGCACGCACTCCAGCGCGGCGTCGGTATCGGCGATGTTGTTGAACGACAGCGCCTTGCCCTGGAGCTGGCTGGCGGTGGCCACCGACGCGCCCTGTGCCGCCGGCTCGCGGTAGAACGCGGCGCGCTGGTGCGGATTCTCGCCGTAGCGCATGGTCTGCACCAGACGGAACTGCGGGTTGAGGGTGTCGGGGAAGTCCGCCGGCGTATCACCGTCGCCGGTGCGCCGGCCCAGGTACTCGGCGATGGCGCCGTCGTAATGGGCGGTGTGCTCGAAGGCGGCCACCGCGAGGCGGAAGCGCGTCCCGGCGGTGATACCGCCGGCGTCCAGCTCGGAGAGCACCGCCGGATAGTCGCCGGCATCGGTGACCACGGTCACGCCGTCGTGGTTCTTGGCCGCGGCGCGGATCATCGCGGGGCCGCCGATATCGATGTTCTCGATAGCATCGGCCAGCGTGCAGTCCGCCCGGGCGACGGTCTGCTCGAAGGGATAGAGATTGACCGCCAGCAGGTCGATGGGCGCAATGCCGTGCTCGTCCATCACCGCGTCGTCGACCCCGCGCCGTCCCAGCAGCCCGCCGTGCACCCGCGGGTGCAGGGTCTTCACCCGGCCCGCCATGATCTCCGGGAAACCAGTGTGCCCGGAGACCTCGACCACCGGAACACCGGCCTCGGCGAGGGTCCGCGCGGTCCCGCCGGTGGAGAGGATCTCCACACCCCGCTCGTGCAGGGCCCGGGCGAAATCGGTGATCCCGGTCTTGTCGGAGACGCTGATCAGCGCCCGCCGGACCGGCCTCAACTGTGCGGCTGCTGGCATCGGGCTGTTTCCTTCGCTGGCTGCCTCAAGGGGGCGCCATTATAGCGGAACTGCCCGGCCCTGCGGTGCGCGGCGACACGCGGGCGTCTCAGTCCTCGATGCCGTAGTACTGGAGCTTCTTGCGCAGGGTGCCGCGATTGATGCCCAGGATCTCCGAGGCGCGGGTCTGGTTGCCACCGCACTCGCGCATCACCACCTCGAGCAGCGGCACCTCCATCTCGGTGAGCACCATCTTGTACAGCCCGCTGCCCGGATAGCCGTCGAGCTGGCGGAAATAGTCCTCCAGCGACTCGCGCACGCAAGAGCGTATCGGCCCGACACCCCGACGCTGCGGATCCTTCGACTGCTCCCTGGTCCCTTCGTCCTGCCTGGCCTGTTGCTCTGCCATGTCGTTATCTGCCCGTCGCGTTGGTATCGACCGCCGCCCGCGGCGCCGAAATAGGTGATAATACTAACCCGCCGACCGGTCGCGCCACCTCCCGTAGAGGGCGAGCGCGACGTTAGCGGAAGAAGACCTCGAAGCCCTGGGCCGGGGGCTGGGGCGCGTCGATCTCCACCGACACGTCCACTGTCTCCCCGGGGGGCATCCCCGTCCCGGGCGGGGTCCGGTCCAGGTAGTCCGTCGCCTCGAAGCCGCGCTCGGCGAGGATCTGACCGTTGAGCGCGGTCAGGCGCAGGCGCATCTGCGGCCACTCGATGGGGGTCGGGGCGGTATTCGCGATTTGCGCGGTGAAACGCAGGCGGTCACCGTTCGGCGACGCCCGCAGGGCCCGCTCGTCCACCCGCACGGCCGCCGGACGACGCGGCAGGGGGACGGTACAGCCCGCCACCTCGCAGGCCGCCACCGCCCAGTCCCGCACCAGGGGATTGCCCAGCAGGGCCTGGCGATTGAACCAGGTGAGCTGCCCCGCAATAGCGAGCAGGAGCACCACGGCGGCAAGCCACCAGGGCCAGCGCCGGTGTACCGGTTCCTCCTCGCCCGGACCGGGTTCCAGCCAGTCCGCGGCGGGGGCCATACGCTCCCGGGGAGGCGGCGCGTCCGGCACCGGGGTCCCCCCCAGCTCCCCCAGCGCCGGTTCGGCGCGGAGGTCGGGCGTATCGCCGGGGAGATCCTCGGTATGGGTGCGGACATCGAAAACCGCACCGCAGACACCGCAGCGGCATCGGCCGCCGGCGGCGCCGGACTGGGCCAGGGTGACCCGGAAGAGCGTGCCGCACTCCGGGCAGCGGGCGTGTCTGGGCGCCGGTGGCATCACCCGGGCCCCCGCTTGCCCTCCAGGCGGACCCAGCCGTCCCTGGGTGCGGAGACCTCCAGGGTGACCTCGGGGCGGAAGGCCTCGGCCACCGATGCGGCCTGCCCGGCAAGCACCCCCGAGAGCACCAGCCGGCCACCGGGACGGCAGCAGCGCACCAGCACCGGCGCGAGCTCGATAAGCACCCCAGAGAGGATGTTCGCCACCACGCAGTCCGCCGGCGCCGGGGGCTCGCCGGTGTGATCGCGCACGGCGAGCCGCTCCGCCACGCCGTTGGCGCGGGCGTTCTCGCGGGTGGCCACCAGTGCCTGCGGGTCGTTGTCGACGCCCTCCGCCTCCCGGGCGCCGAGCAGCAGTGCGGCAATGGCGAGCACGCCGGAGCCACAGCCGTAGTCCAGCACCCGCTCACCCACCGGGGGCCGGGCGTCCAGGGCCTCCAGGCACAGGGCGGTGGTGGGATGGGTGCCGGTGCCAAAGGCGAGACCGGGATCCAGGCGAAGGTTCAGGGCGTCCGGATCCGGAGGGGCCTCATGGGAGGGCACCACCCAGAGCCGCTCGCCGAAGCGCATGGGACGGTAATCGTCCATCCACGCCCGCTCCCAGGCGCGGTCCTCGAGGCTGCCGACGTGCCATTCCGCCGGCTCCGCACCCAGGGCCTCGCGGGCGCTTGCTCGGACCGCCGCCGGGTCGACGTCGGCGTCGAACAGGCCGGTGACGCGCACCCGCGACCACAGTCGCTGTTCGCCGGGAGCGGGCTCGAGCACCGGCTCGTCCCCCGGGTCACGCCCGGTAACGGACAGCGCCCCCGCGGCCTCGAGCACGGCCTCGGCCAGTCCGAAACGCTCGCGGGGCAGCTCGAAGGAGATCTCGATCCAGGCCATGGTGGCCCCACCGTGGTCGGGCGATCAGCCGGCGGCGAGGGCGCGCGCAGCCTGCTCGCGGGTATAGAAGGCCCCGTCGCGCACGAAACCGGCGATCACGCCGGGGCGCACCGCGGTCACGCGGCCGCCGAGGTCACGGGCGGTGACCAGCGTCTCCGGCAGGCCGTCGAGACAGTGACAGGGGGCGGGCCGCCCATCGGCAAGGCACGAGCGGTGCACGCGCCCGGTGGCCCGGTCGAGGAAGGCGGGGGCGAACCCCGCCCCGCGGTTCTCGGCGCTAACGCCGCCCCGGCCGTCGTAACGGCGGTTCTCGTCCTCCAGGCGGTCCACGGTCATGGCCGAGCCCATATGCCCCCCTACGACAACCGAGCCATGCGATGGCGTACGCACCGAGCGAAAGATCGGCGGATTATAGGCCGTGATCGCCCGCAATCCAATCCCCGGCGGATACCCCGTTCAACACCCACACAGTAGACACCAAACGTGAACCATGCACGGTAACGGGCGCCGCCGGTGCCGGACACGCCGGGTCGGCTCGCGGACGGTCCCGCCGAGGGACATCGGGTGGTCGTCAGGGATGGCGATGCGGTGGCGACCGCAAGCCGGGCACATTCCCGCATGGGCGACGGCGCCGCGGCGGCCGTTGCGGCCGTGCCTCCGGACCCGGTGGCCCGGCTGGTATCCGGCGCGGCGGGCGCCGCGCCGGAGGTCCCGGGCGTCAGCCCTTCTGGTAGCGGGAGACCGCGTCGTTGATCTCCGCATGCGCGGCGTCGACGCCCTTCCAGCCGTCGATGCGCACCCACTTGCCCTTCTCCAGGTCCTTGTAGTGCTCGAAGAAGTGGGCGATCTGGTCGAGGATCACGGGCGGCAGGTCCTCCGCGGCCTTGACGTTGTCATACATCGGCGTGAGCTTGGAAAC
>NZ_WNXE01000024.1:29460-31249 GCF_010993615.1 Arhodomonas sp. KWT
AAGCCGGCGCGGGGCGAGCACGCCGCGTACGCGGGCGTAATCCGGCAGGCCGTTGCGGTAGGGGGGATAGTCCTCGCCAGCGATCAGCGGGCGGAGGTAGCGGCGGCAGGCATCGGTGATATCGAAACCGTCCTCGCTGATGTAGGCCGCCGGCATGCTCGCCTCCCTGTTGGCGACATCCGCGAGCTGGGCCTCGCCGACCTCCCACTGGTAGGGCTCATCGGAGAGACGGTGGATGGTCGGCATCACCCCGTTGCGGCCGGCGAGCGCCATCTCCACCGCCGCGCGACCGAGGGCGTACGCCTGTTCCACGTCCGTCGCGGAGGCAATGTGGCGCGCGGCACGCTGGAGGTAGTCCGCCACCGCGTAGTGGTACTTGTAGCCGAGTTCCGCCTTGATCAGCGACGCCACCACCGGCGCGACCCCGCCGAGCTGGGTGTGACCGAAGGCGTCGGTGCTGCCCTGGTCGGAGAGGAAGGTGCCGTCGGCATGGCGCACGCCCTCGGAGACCACCACCACACAGTAGCCGTGGCGCTCCACCGCGTCATGTACCCGCGCCAGGAAGGCCTCGCGGTTGAAGGCCACTTCCGGCAGCAGGATGACGTGGGGCGGGTCGCCCTCTTCCTCGCGGGCCAGCCCCGCGGCCGCGGCGATCCAGCCCGCGTGCCGGCCCATGGTCTCGAGCACGAAGACCTTGGTGGAGGTCTCGGCCATGGAGCGCACGTCGAGCCCGGCCTCCCGGGTGGCCACGGCGATGTACTTGGCCACCGAGCCGAAGCCGGGGCAGGTGTCCGTGCCGGGGAGGTCGTTGTCCACCGTCTTGGGGATGCCGATACAGGTCACCGGGTGGCCCAGGCGCTCGCCGATCTGAGAGACCTTGTAGGCGGTGTCCTGGGAGTCGCCGCCGCCGTTGTAGAAGAAGTAGCCGATGTCGTGGGCCTCGAAGACCTCGATCAGGCGCTCGTACTCGGCGCGGTTCTCCTCCAAGCCCTTGAGCTTGTAGCGTGCCGAGCCGAACGCCCCCGCCGGGGTGTGGCGCAGCGCGGCGATGGTCTCGGCCGACTCCTCGCCGGTGTCGATGAGCTCCTCGTGGAGTGCCCCGAGGATGCCCGCCTTGCCGGCGTAGACGGTGCCGATGGCGTCCGGGTGGGCGCGCGCGGTCTCGATGACGCCACAGGCGGTGGCGTTGATGACGGCGGTCACACCGCCTGACTGGGCATAGAAGGCATTCCTGGCGCTCATGGGCGGGGTACTCCGGTTATCTCGACAGCCGCGTAAGCCGCGGGATTCTACTAAGAAACCGCTCGGCGAATCGATAGTGTCGCCGACCGGCCACCGGTTCCACCGGTCAGGCGGGCCATACGGCGGGCCAGACGAAGAGCAGCGCCAGACCGGCGGCCAGGAGGAGCCCCCGCAGTGGCAGCGGCCGCCGCGCGATGAGGCCGTAGCTCACCGCGGCGAGGGCGACGGCGATACGCAGGAACGCCGCCAGGGCGGCGAGCGGCGTGTCCACCAGCGCCAGAAGCGCCGGGCTCGCCACCATCGCCAGCGGGATGAGGTACAGCCCCACGCCCAGTGCCATGGCGCGCACGGCGACGCGGAGCCAGTTCTCGCCGGCCATCCCGGCGGCGATGAACACCCCGCCGCAGACCGGCGGGGTGATCGTCGAGAGCAGCGCATACCAGAACACGAACAGGTGCGCGAGCAGCGGCGCCACGCCCAGGTCGTGCAGCGCCGGCCCGGCCACCGACACGCAGATGACATAGGCCGCCGTCGTGGGCACCTCCAT
>NZ_WNXE01000024.1:31348-36816 GCF_010993615.1 Arhodomonas sp. KWT
ACCCAGGGCCAGGCAGGCGAGCGCCGTGAGCACCAGCGCCGGCCAGAGGGTGTCGCCGGACAGCGCCAGTATCGCCGAGGTAATCTTCACGCCCAGCCCGGTCATCCCGAGCACACCGATCACCAGCGAGGCACAGAGAATGATCGAGCCGATCACGGCCACCTGCCGGCCGGCCAGGACCAGCGCCTCGCCGAGACGGCGGAGGAATGCGGTCACCGAGAAACGCAGCCGCGCGTCGAACAGCAGTAGCGCCGCGGCGGTGAAGATCGCGATGCTGGCCGCGTACTGCGGCGTGTTGCCGCCATGGAAGATCCGCTCCAGCAGCACCCCGAAGGGCACGACGAAGAACAGCGAGGTGATCAGCAGCGCCCGCCCGGTGGGGCGCTCGCTGGCGGCCAGGGGGCGCAGGTCGTAACGGCTGGCGAAGGCGTTGAGGCCGAACCAGACGGTCGCGAAGAACAGCAGTGCCGGCAGCACCGCTGCCCCCATGATGCGGGTGTAGGGGATGCCGGTGAGCTCCACCATCACGAACGCCCCCGCCCCCATCAGCGGCGGCATAATCTGGCCGCCCGAGGAGGCCACCGCCTCCACCGCGCCGGCCAGCGAGCGGGGATAGCCGAGGCGGATCATCGAGGGGATGGTCACCGACCCCGTCGACGCCACATTGGCCGAGGCGGAGCCGGATATCGAGCCGAGCAGCGCCGAGGAGACCACCGACACCTTCGCCGCGCCACCGCGCAGGCGCCCGGCCACCGCGCTCGCCAGGTTCATGAAGCCCTGGCCGGCCTCGCCGGCGTTGATCACCGCGCCGAAGATCACGAAGATCGCGACCACGCCCACGCTCACGCCGGTGAGCGAGCCCCAGAGCCCGCCCTCGGCGATCGTCAGCCCACCCACCACGCTGCCCAGGGGCAGGTCCGGATGCCCATACGCCCCGGGGATATAGTGCCCCAGCACCGCATAGAGCAGCGCCAGCGCCGCCACCGCGGGCAGCGGCCAGCCGATCGCGCGGCGGGCCGTCTCCAGCGCCAGCAGCAGCAGGAACACGCCCAGCGCCATCTGGAACGGCCCCTCGATGAAGCCGTACTGATCCAGCAACGCGGACTCGTTGAGCACGATATAACCGCAGGCCGCCACGCCGGCGACCGTGAGCACCCAACCGCTCCAGCGCTGGCGGCGGTTCGAGGCCGCATACACCAGGACCCACGGCAGCACCAGGGCCATGTGGATGGGCCGGGCGATGAGCGCGGGCGCGAGGCCGTAGAAGATCAGCCCCAGGTGGAAGGCCACCGAGACCGCCCCCAGGGCGATCCACCCGGCCCGCACCCCGCCGCCGGCGGCTTGCGTGTCGTTCTCCACTTCCGGCGGTCAGCCGATCAGCGCAGCCGCTCCGGCACCTCGATCCCGGCCTCGTCGTAGTAACGCAACGCCCCCGGATGGAGCTTGCCGGTCATATTGCCGATCATCTCCGGGGTGATGCCCGCCCACCAGCCGGACTCGTCGGCCATGGCCTCGCGGCGCTCCCAGAAGGTGCGGGTGAGCGTGTAGGCGGTCTCCTCGTCCATGCCCGTGGTGGTGTAGGCGATCACCGGCAGGGAGGTGGTCTCCACGTCCTCGTCGATGCCCGCGTAGGTGCCCGCCGGTATGGTCTGGTGGGCCGCACCGGTGCGCTCGATCTGCTCCGGGGTCAGCGAGACCAGGCTGATGTCCAGGCTCGCCGCGGTCTCGATCACGTTGGGCGTGGGGAAGGAGCTGGCGGTGACGAAGCCGTCGATCTGGCCGTTCTTGAGCGCGTCCGGCCCACTGCCGATATCCGCGTCGGCAATGCGGACGTCGTCGGTGAGCTCGAACAGCTCGAGGTAGCGCTGCGCCTCCCGGGCCCCGAAGCTGCCGCGGCCGATAAGGATGTGCCTGCCGGCGAGGTCCTTCAGGCCGATGACGCCATCGCCCCCCTTCACCACCCAGTGCATGGTGATCGCCGGAATCGGGAACAGCCCGCGGATCTTGCCGAACGCCGAGGCCGGCCGGCCCTCGAACGGCCCCTTGCCCGCCATCGCCTTGGTCACCAGCGACGGCGGCGTGGTGAACACGTAATTGCCACCGCGGCGCATCACCGCCATGACGTTCTGCACCGAGCCCTGGCTCTCCTCCAGCGTCACGGTAACCGCGCCGTCGGTACCGGCCTTGATGGCCTCGGAGAGCTCCACGCCCATCTGGTAGTAGGCCGTACCGGCGGCGGCGGACTTGTAGGTCACCCGGGTCTGCTGGGCCAGGGCCGGCAGGGCGGCCACGCCGGCGACGAACACCGTGATCGCCGCGAGGGTAAGGCGCCTGAACTTACGCATCGATCTCTCCCGTTAACATTATCGTTCGGAGTGGGTCGGCCGCTGATTCTGCCGCCGCCCCGCGCAGCGCTCAACCGCCGCGGCGGACATGAAGGCGCGCCGGGAAGCGGTTACCATGCCGGAATCATCGAGTCACCCCGGCGGATCAGGGAGAACGAATGCCGTCGCTGCAACACATCGTCCGCCTGGTCCTGGACATCTGCCTGCTGCGGCGCGGCCCCCAGGACCTGCCGGCGTCCCCGACGCTGCTGGCCGCGACCATGCTGGCCAGCGCGGTCGTGGGCTACCCGACCATGCGCGCCCTGCCGGCGGCGACCGCCACCCCCGGACTGGATGCCGCCTACGGCGTGATCGTGACCTTCGCGTTCACCTACGCTCTGCTGCACGCCTACGGCCTCGGCAACCGCTTCCTGCAAACGGCGACAGCACTCTACGCCACGGACGTGGTGGTCACCGGCCTTGCCCTCATCCTGCTCACCCTGGGCTCGGCGGGCACACCGGTCACCGCGCTGGGCCTGATCGGCCTGATCCTCTGGAACATCGCCATCATCGCGCACATCTTCCGCCACGCCCTGGATACCGTCATCGCGCTCGCCACGGTGTGGGCACTGGCGCTGGTGATCGGCTCCGGGCTGCTGCTGGAGTGGCTCCATGCCTGACGCACACCTCGACATCCTCGGCATCTGCGGCACGTTCATGGGCGGCATCGCCCTGCTCGCCCGCGAGCGCGGCTACGACGTCACCGGCGCCGACGCCGGCGTCTACCCGCCCATGAGCACCATGCTCGAGGACGCGGGCATCACCCTGCGCGAGGGCTGGGACCCGGCCGCGATGCCCGCGACGGAGGAGGTGGTTATCGGCAACGCCCTCCCCCGGGGCAATCCCAGCGTCGAGGCGGTGCTGGACGACGGCCGGGCCTACACCTCGGGGCCGGAATGGCTCGCCCGCCACATCCTCCACGACCGCTGGGTGCTGGCGGTCGCCGGCACCCACGGCAAGACCACCACCGCGAGCCTGCTCGCCTGGATCCTGGAGTACGCCGGCTACGACCCCGGCTTCCTCATCGGCGGCGTGCCCGGCAACTTCGGGCGCTCGGCACGCCTGGGCAGCGGGCCGTTCTTCGTGATCGAGGCGGACGAGTACGACACCGCGTTCTTCGACAAGCGCAGCAAGTTCGTGCACTTCCGCCCGCGCACCCTGGTGCTCAACAACCTCGAGTACGACCACGCGGACATCTTCCCGGACCTGGCCGCCATCCAGCGCCAGTTCCACCACCTGGTCCGCACCGTGCCCGGCTCCGGGCTGATCCTCGCCAACGGCGACGACGCCGCCCTCGCCGCGACCCTCGCCATGGGCTGCTGGAGCACTCAGGCCCGGTTCGGCACCGGCGCCGCCAACGACTGGCAGCTCCTCGCCGACGGCGACGGCTGGCGGCTGAACGGGGCGGACACCACCGCCTTCACGCCGCCCCTCGCCGGGACCCACAATGCCCGCAACGCCGCGGCGGCGCTGCTCGCCGCCCGCCACGTCGGCGTCCCCCTCGCCGTGGGCGCCGACGCCCTCGCCGGCTTTCAGGGCGTGCGCCGCCGCCTGGAGGTCCGCGGCGAGGCCGGCGGCGTACGCGTGATCGACGACTTCGCCCACCACCCCACCGCTATCGAGGCCACCATCGCCGCGCTGCGCACACAGCACGCCGGGCGCATCCTCGCGGTAGCCGAGCCCCGCTCCAATACCATGCGGCTCGGCGTCCACCGGGAACGCCTCGGCGCCAGCCTGAACGGGGCGGACGCCGCCTTCGTACTCCGCCCGGAGGGACTGGAGTGGGATCTCGACGCCGCGCTCGCACCCCTGGGGGAACGGGCGCACGCCGGTGACGACGTCGACGCCCTGGTCGCCGCCGTCACCGCCGAGGCACGCCCCGGCGACGCCGTGCTGGTGATGAGCAACGGCGGATTCGGGGGCATCCACGAGCGGCTGCTGGCCGCCCTCGCCGACCGAGCGGAGCACCGCGCATGATCGACGACGCCGTCACCGTCGCCATCACCGGGGCCTCCGGGGGGATCTACGGCCTGCGACTGGTCCAGGCCCTGCGCCAGGCCGGCGAGCGGGTCTATCTGCTCATCTCCGAGGCCGGGCGGCTGGTGCTCAAGATGGAGGAGGACCTGGCCCTGCCCGGGCGCAGCAGCGACGTCGGCGCGGTGCTCAGTGAGCACCTCGGCGTCGACGCGGACGGCTTGACCGTCTTCAGCGCCCGGCAGTGGACCGCCCCGGTCGCCTCCGGCTCCGGCGCGCCGCGGCGCATGGTGGTCTGCCCGTGCACCACCGGCAGCCTCGCCCGCATCGCCGCCGGCACCAGCGACGGGCTCATCGAGCGTGCCGCGGACGTCGTGCTCAAGGAGCGTGGCCGACTCGTGCTCGTGCCCCGGGAGACCCCGTTTTCCGAGATCCACCTGGAAAACATGCTCCGGCTGACCCGCATGGGCGCCGTCATGCTCCCGGCAAACCCGGCCTTCTACCATCGCCCCCAGGACGTCGACGCCCTCGTCGACTTCGTCGTCGCCCGCGTCCTCGACCAGCTCGGGGTCGACAATGCCCTCGGCCCGCGCTGGGGACAGGACGGCACGTAGCGGGGATGTCGCACACGGCCCGGGGCCGTGCACGACCTACACGGGTCCGGCCGTAAGCAGGTTGCTCGAAGGCGACCGGGGTTCCTCGGGGAGCGGGCGCGGTTGCCGGTGGACGGAGACCGGAATCGGCCATTCGCGTGGATCGGGCACCGCACACGTGTGCCCCCGCCCTGCCGACAGGCACCCGGCACACGAACGCTGCCCGGGCATGCCGGAGGACACCACCGCCGCTGTCGGTTACCGGGAGCGACAGAGCCGCCGGGCTCACGGCTGCTCAGCGACACGTACGTCTCCGGGGCGCACCCCACAAGGCAACACCGACCCTGATACCGGCGGGACCCTTTTTCCGGGCGCACCATCAAGAGCGCTCAAAATCAACCAGTTAACGCCCCACCAGAAAAAAGGGTCCATCCGGTCTCCGGCGCACTTGTCCGTTGACAATCAACCCGTTACCGCCGGATAGTCCTAGTTCGCTGCCGCGTAGGCAGCTCAGAAA
>NZ_WNXE01000250.1:0-3051 GCF_010993615.1 Arhodomonas sp. KWT
CGCGACCCGGATCGCCTGGATCCGGCGATCCGCGAGTACCTGGTCGCCGAGAACGCCTATGCCGATGCCGTGACCGCGGACACCCGGGCGCTGGAGTCCGCGCTGTTCACCGAGCTGCGCGGGCGCATTCGCGAGGACGACGCCTCCGTGCCCCTGCGGGACGGCGCGTGGTACTACTACAGCCGTTACCGCGAGGGCGGGCAGCACCCGCTGCTGTGCCGGCGGGGCGCCGAGGGTGGCGAGCAGGTACTGCTCGACGGTGACGCAGAGGCCGCCGGTGCCGCGTATTTCCGCCTCGGCGGGGCGGAGCACAGCCCGGACCACCGCTATCTTGCCTATGCCGTCGACGCCGCCGGCGCCGAGGTCTTCGAGATCCGGGTGCGCGACCTCGAGACCGGCCAGGACCTCCCGGACCGTATCGGCGACTGCAATGCCAGCTTCGTGTGGGCCGCGGACTCGCGCACGGTGCTCTACACCCGCATCGACGGCGACCACCGCTCACGCTGGGTGCATCGCCATACCCTGGGCGAGCGCGGCCCGGACCCGCTGGTCTACGAGGAGCAGGACGCCGGCTTCTTTCTGGGCGTGGACAAGACCGAGAGCGGGCGCTATCTGCTCATCGACAGTCACGACCACACCACCTCGGAGGTCTATTACCTCCCGGCGGACGATCCTTCCGCCAGGCCCACGGTCTTCGCGCCGCGGCGCGCCGGCACGGAGTATGGCATCGCCGACCGGGGCGAGGCCTGGTACATCCTCACCAATGCCGGGGACGCCGAGGACTTCCGCATCTGCACCGCGCCGCTCGACGACCACGCGCCCTCGAGCTGGCGCACGCTGGTCGCCCACGAGCCCGGCCGGCTCATCCAGGGCATGCTGCTCTTCCGGGACTACCTGGTGCGCCAGGAGCTCCAGGATGCGGTGCCGCGGATTGTCGTCCGCCGCCTGGACGACGGCGTCGAGCACACCATCGAGTTCCCGGAGGCCTGCTACAGCGTGGGTCTGTCCGCAGGCTTCGAATTCGTCACGGACACGCTGCGCTTCGCCTACAGCTCGTTCACGACGCCCGCCGAGGTCTATGACTACGATATGGCTGCGCACACGCGCACCCTGCGCAAGCGCCAGGAGGTGCCCTCCGGGCACGATCCGGCGGCCTACGTCAGCGAGCGACTGACCGCCCGGGCGCCGGACGGCGAGGCCGTGCCGGTGTCGCTGTTCCATCGCCGCGACTGTCCGCCGGGGCCGGATACGCCGTTGCTGCTCTACGGTTACGGCGCCTACGGCATCAGCGATCTGCCCTCGTTCAGCCCCAACCGCCTGTCGCTGGTCAACCGCGGCGTGACCTATGCCATCGCCCACGTGCGCGGGGGCATGGAGCGCGGCTACCGCTGGTACCGCGAGGGCCGCATGGCGGACAAGCCCAACACTTTCAGCGACTACATCGCCTGTGCCGAGACGCTGATCGGCGAGGGCCGCACCGGCCGCGGCTGGCTGGTTGCCCACGGCGGCAGCGCCGGCGGCATGCTGGTGGGGGCCGTGCTCAATCAGCGCCCCGAGCTCTTCGGCGCGGCGGTGGCGGACGTGCCCTTCGTGGACGTGCTCAACACCATGCTCGACGAGACCCTGCCGCTCACGCCCCCGGAGTGGCCGGAGTGGGGCAATCCCCTGGACGACGAGACCGCGTACTTCCGCATCCTCTCGTACTCGCCCTACGACAACGTCGCCGGGCAGGCCTATCCGCCGCTGCTGGTGACCGCCGGCGTTTCCGACCCGCGGGTGACCTACTGGGAGCCCGCCAAGTGGGTGGCCCGGCTGCGTGCCCGGGCCACCGGCGATGCCCCGCTGGTGCTGCGCACCAACATGAGCGCCGGTCACGGCGGGCCCGGCGGGCGTTTCCAGTACCTGGAGGAGGTGGCGCAGCGCTATGCGTTCATCCTCCGGGCGCTGGGGATCGAGTAACCGGGGATGACGAGTCTCGCGACGGTCGTCGCACGCTGGCGGTGGCTGGTCCTCGCCGTCGTGCTGCTCGTCGTCGCCACCGTGCTGCTGCTCGCGGGCAATCAGCTCCTCGCGCTCAAGGCCCGGCTGGCCGACGAGCCCCTCGCCGTGCGCGCGGTGGTGATCGCAGTCGGGCTGGCCGTGCTCGCCGCGGCCGGCTGGGGGGTGTGGCGAACGCTGCGGATGCCGGCACGGCCGGCCCGGGACGAGGTGGTGCCGGACGAGGCCGGGCTGCGCGCCCGCGCGGCCACCTGGGCGGAGGCGGGCGCCGACGTGGCCGCCGTGCGCACGGAGCTGGACGAGCTGGACCGGCGCCGCGAGGCCGGCAGTGTGCACGTCGCGGTGTTCGGCACCGTGAGCAGCGGTAAGTCGGCCCTTATCCGTGCCCTGGCGCCGGGTGCGGCGGCGGACTCCGATGTGCTCGGCGGCACGACCCGCGACGTGGTCCACTACGAGTGGCAGGATGTCCGAGGCGACCGCCTCGTGCTCACCGACATGCCGGGCCTGTCCGACCCTGCTGCCGGCCTGGACCGGACAGCGACCGACGAGGCCGGCAGGGCGGACGTAGTGGTGTTCGTTGCCGAGGGCGACCTGACGCGCGAGGAATGGCGGGCCCTGGACGCCGTACGCGCCCTCGACAAGCCCCTGGTGGTGGCGCTGAACAAGGCGGACCGCTACGAGCCGTCGGACCGGGAAGCGATCCGCGCCCGCCTCGGCGAGCGTTTCGGCGCGTCGACGGAGATCGTACCGGTCATCGCCGGCGGCACCGAGACCGTGATTATCCGGGACAGTGACGGCCACGAGCGCGAGGAGGAACGCGAACGCCTGCCGGACGTGCGCCGGCTGCGCCGGGTGCTCCAGCGCGTGGTGGACCGTGACGGTCTGAGCGCCGGTCGGGACCGGGCCGTCCTGCTGCTCGCCGCGCGCAAGCTGGAGGGCGCCGTGCAGGCCCACCGCCGCGACGCCGCGGAGGCCCTGGTCAGCCGCTACGCCCGCCGCGCCGTGGTGGGTGCCATGGCCGCGGTGGCGCCGGGCAGCGACCTCGTCATCCAG
>NZ_WNXE01000251.1:0-3051 GCF_010993615.1 Arhodomonas sp. KWT
CTGGATGACGAGGTCGCTGCCCGGCGCCACCGCGGCCATGGCACCCACCACGGCGCGGCGGGCGTAGCGGCTGACCATGGCCTCCGCGGCGTCGCGGCGGTGGGCCTGCACGGCGCCCTCCAGCTTGCGCGCGGCGAGCAGCAGGACCGCCCGGTCGCGACCGGCGCCCAGGCCGTCACGGTCGACCGCGTGCTGGAGCACCCGGCGCAGCCGGCGCACGTCCGGAGGCCGTTCGCGCTGTTCCTCGCGCTCATGGCCGTCACTGTCCCTGATAATCACGGTCTCGGCGCCCCCGGCGATGACCGGTACGATCTCCGTCGACGCCCCAAAGCGCTCGCCGAGGCGGGCGCGGATCGCCTCCAGCTCCGACGGCTCGTAGCGGTCCGCCTTGTTCAGCGCCACCACCAGGGGCTTGTCGAGGGCGCGTACGGCGTCCAGTGCCCGCCATTCCTCGCGCGTCAGGTCGCCCTCGGCGACGAATACCACCACGTCCGCCCTGCCGGCCTCGTCGGTCGCCGTCCGGTCCAGGCCGGCAACGGGATCGGACAGGCCCGGCATGTCGGTGAGCACGAGGCGGTCGCCCCCGGCGTCCCGCCACTCATAGTGGACCACGTCGCGAGTCGTGCCACCGAGCACATCGGAGTCCGCCGCCGCGCCCGGTGCCAGGGCGCGGATAAGGGCCGACTTGCCGCTGCTCACGCTGCCGAACACCGCGACGTGCACACTGCCGGCCTCACGGCGCCGATCCAGCTCGTCCAGCTCCGTGCGCACGGCGGCCATGTCGGCGCCCGCTTCCGCCCAGGTGGCCGCGCGGGCGCGCAGTCCGGCCTCGTCCGGCACCGAGCCGTCCCGGGCCGGCGGCGCCGGCACCCGCAGCGTTCGCCACACCGCCCAGCCGGCGGCGGCGAGCACGGCCAGCCCCACTGCGATCACCACCACGCGCACGACCAGTGGCTCGTCGGCCAGCCGGGCCTTGAGCGCGAGGAGCTGATTGCCCGCGAGCAGCAGCACGGTGGCGACGACGAGGAGCACCACGGCCAGGACCAGCCAACGCCAGCGTGCGACGACCGTCGCGAGGCTCGTCATAGCCGGTTACTCGATCCCCAGCGCCCGGAGGATGAACGCGTAGCGCTGCGCCACCTCCTCCAGATACTGGAAGCGCCCACCGGGACCGCCGTGACCCGCGCTCATGTTGGTACGCAGCACCAGCGGGGCGTCGCCGGTGGCGCGGGCACGCAGCCGCGCCACCCACTTGGCGGGCTCCCAGTAGGTGACCCGCGGGTCGGAGACACCCGCGGTCACCAGCAGCGGCGGGTAGGCCTGCTCCGCGACATTGTCGTAGGGCGAGTACGAGAGGATGCGGAAGTACGCGGTCTCGTCGTCCAGGGGATTGCCCCACTCCGGCCATTCCGGGGGCGTGAGCGGCAGGGTCTCGTCGAGCATGGTATTGAGCACGTCCACGAAGGGCACGTCCGCCACCGCCGCACCGAAAAGCTCGGGGCGCTGGTTGAGCACGGCCCCCACCAGCATGCCACCGGCGCTGCCGCCGTGGGCGACCAGACGGCCACGGCCGGTACGGCCCTCGCCGATCAGCGTCTCGGCGCTGGCGATGTAATCGCTGAAGGTGTTGGGCTTGTCCGCCATACGGCCCTCGCGGTACCAGCGGTAGCCGCGCTCCATGCCCCCGCGCACGTGGGCGATGGCGTAGGTCACGCCGCGGTCGACCAGCGACAGGCGGTTGGGGCTGAACGAAGGCAGATCACTGATGCCGTAGGCCCCGTAACCATAGAGCAGCAGCGGCGTGTCCGGCCCCGGCGGACAGTCGCGGCGATGGAACAGCGACACCGGCACGGCCTCGCCGTCCGGCGCCAGCGCGGTCAGCCGCTCGCTGACGTAGGCCGCCGGATCGTGCCCGGAGGGCACCTCCTGGCGCTTGCGCAGGGTGCGCGTGCGCGCGGCCATGTCGTAGTCGTAGACCTCGGCGGGCGTCGTGAACGAGCTGTAGGCGAAACGCAGGGTGTCCGTGACGAACTCGAAGCCCGCGGACAGGCCCACGCTGTAGCAGGCCTCCGGAAACTCGATGGCGTGCTCGGCGCCGTCCTCCAGGCGGTGGACGACGATCCGCGGCACCGCGTCCTGGAGCTCCTGGCGCACCAGGTAGTCCCGGAACAGCAGCATGCCCTGGATGAGCCGGCCGGGCTCGTGGGCGACCAGCGTGCGCCAGCGCTCGGGGGCGTGGTCATCGAGCGGCGCGGTGCAGATGCGGAAATCCTCGGCGTCCCCGGCATTGGTGAGGATGTACCAGGCCTCGCCCCGGTCGGCGATACCGTACTCCGTGCCGGCGCGACGCGGCGCGAATACCGTGGGCCTGGCGGAAGGATCGTCCGCTGGGAGGTAATAGACCTCCGAGGTGGTGTGGTCGTGACTGTCGATGAGCAGATAGCGCCCGCTCTCGGTCTTGTCCACGCCCAAGAAGAATCCGGCATCCTGCTCCTCGTAGACCAGCGGATCCGGGCCCCGCTCGCCGAGGGTGTGGCGGTGCACCCAGCGGGAGCGGTGATCACCGTCGATACGGGTGTAAAGCAGCGTGCACGAGTCCGCGGCCCACACGAAGCTGGCATTGCAGTCGCCGATACGGTCCGGGAGGTCCTCGCCGGTCTCGAGGTCGCGCACCCGGATCTCGAAGACCTCGGCGCCGGCGGCGTCGACGGCGTAGGCGAGATAGCGGTGGTCCGGGCTATGCTCCGCCCCGCCGAGGCGGAAATACGCGGCATCGGCGGCCTCTGCGTCACCGTCGAGCAGCACCTGCTCGTCACCCTCGGCGCCGCGCCGGCACAGCAGCGGGTGCTGGCCGCCCTCGCGGTAACGGCTGTAGTAGTACCACGTCCCGTCACGCAGGGGCACGGAGGCATCGTCCTCGCGGATGCGCCCGCGCAGCTCGGTGAACAGCGCGGACTCCAGTGCCCGGGTGTCAGCGGTCACGGCATCGGCATAGGCGTTCTCGGCGACCAGGTACTCGCGGATCGCCGGATCCAGGCGATCCGGGTCGCG
>NZ_WNXE01000252.1:0-3031 GCF_010993615.1 Arhodomonas sp. KWT
CGACGGCTGCTGGCCCGCGTGCGCGACCGCGTCGCCGCCTCGGACCCGGCGTTCTCCCGGCTGCGGCTGGCCTCCCGGGCGATCCTGTCGATGATGATCACCGGCGTGGTGCTGGCCGCCGTGACCGCGGAGCTGGCGCCGCTGCCGTTCGCCGGCTACGGCATCGCCATGATCCTCACCTTCCTCGGCACCCTCGCGGTGCGCGATCGTTCACCGGTGGCCCAGGCAAAGAGCCGCGCGGCGGCGGGCGTCACCGCCGTGGGCGTGGTCATCGGCGCGGGCGCACTGTCGCCGACACCGGTGGCCGAGCTCGTCTTCCTCGCGGTGATATTCGCCGCCGTCTACATCCGGCGCTTCGGACCACGCTGGTTCATGGTGGGGATGGTGGCCTTCATGGCCTACTTCATCGGCGACTACCTCCACCCCACGCTGGCCGATGGCGGCGGCGTGGCGCTGGCGGCCACGGTGGCGCTGGTGGTGACGCAGATCGTGTGCACCGTCGCCCTCCCCGGCGACCCCGAGCGGGACTTCCGCCGGGCCACTGTCACCATCGACCGCCGGATGAACCTCATCCTGCGCGAGCTGCGCGATGCCGCCCGTGACGACGCGCCCACGGACGCGCGGCGCCGGGAGCTGCAGCGCCATCTCGCCCGGCTGCGGGACATCGTACTCATGGCAGAGGGCTTCATCCCCCAGGGCCGGGGCGGTGCGCTCGCGGGCAGCGGGCCGGCGTCGGACCTCGCCCTGGCGGTATTCGACCTGCAGCTCGCGGTGGAGCGGCTGGTCGCCGCGAGCTTCCGTGCCCTGCCGCCGGTATCGCTGGTCCGCGCGGTGCTGTATGCCGACGAACCGGCTATCCGGCGCGCGGTCAGCGCGTTGCGTGACGCCCCGGAGGACAACGAGACCGCCGTCCAGCAGGTCCTCGTACGGGCCCACCGGGCGCGGGAGCGGCTGGCGGCCACCCTCGAGCAGCGGCCGCATCCGGCCTTCACCACGCCGCTGCCGGAGGAGGCCGACAGTACCGGCGGGTCGACGGACGCGCCGCCCGCGGGCGGGCTCGTGCCGGCATCGCTGCACGTGCCGATCCAGGTCACCGTCGCCTCCGGGCTCGCCATCTACGGCGGGCTGCTGCTGTCCTCCTCGCGCTGGTACTGGGCGGCGATCGCGGCGTTCATCGTCTTCAACAACACCCAGTCCCGCGCCGACACCGCCATGCGCGCGTTCAGCCGCTCTGCGGGGACGTTCGGCGGCATCATCGCCGGCACCGTGGTCGCGACACTCGTGCACGGCAACGTCGCCGCCTCGATCGGCGGCATCCTGGTGCTGTTCTTCCTCGCCTTCTACTTCCTGCAGACCTCCTACGGGCTGATGATCTTCTTCATCACCATCGCGATCGCCCTGCTCTACGGGCTGATGGGCATGTTCAGCCCGCACCTGCTGGTCGTGCGGCTGGAGGAGACCGTCATCGGCGCGGCATCCGGGGTGTTCGCGGCGTTCCTGATCTTCCCGCGGCGGGCGCGAACGCAGGTGGCGTCGGCGCTGGACGCCTACCTGAACGCCCTCGACGAGCTGGTCGGGGTCGCGCGGGAACGCGCCCACGGCCGCCAGCGGGAGGCGGACCTGCTCGCGCTCTCGCGCACACTGGACCGCCGCTACGCCGACCTCGCCGGCGCCGCCCGCCCGCTCAGCGGTCCCTGGACCGTGGTGCGCCGGTTCGGCGAGGTTCGCGAGAAGCTGCTCCTGCTCGCCGGCTGCACCCACTGGGCGAGGGCGCTCGCCCGCGGGGTGTCACGGAGCGACGCCGCCGATCCGGAGAACGGCGCCCGCATCGACCGCCTGGCCGGCGAGGTCGCCCGCCAGATCGAGCGCACCCGCCGCACCGAGCAGCAGTTCTTCCTCACTCCGCACGCCCGCGGCCACGTCGAGCTGCCCGAGGACCCGCGCCGTCGGCTCGCCGTGCAGGAGGATGAACACCCGAGCGTCGCCCTGGCCGTCATCTCCGGACTGCTCGCCCGCGCGCTGGCGGGCGCCTGGCTGGAGGAGGGCGATCGGAACGTGGAAGACGGCTGAAGACCTGGCCCCGCCAGGATCAGTGAACCCCTTCGACCGGCAATGCCGGAATGTCAAACATGGTCACGAGGGTCTCTGCTCCTTCCCGGAAACGCGAATTCGGGCGGAAAGCGGCCGTCCCGGCCATCTGACATCGCAAGGCACCCCTTGGGGCGTATTTCACCCCCAGGTCATTGCCTTACAGGTTCTCCGCCCGCGGCACGTCACCCAGCGCGTTCATCTCCTGAATCTCCGCTGGCGCGACCGCGCTGGACCGTTCATTCATTTGCTTTACCGGCTGCCCGGACGTTCTGCCACCGTCGACTATAATCGGGGCATTGGATAAGGCCTGTTCCGTGGGCGCTCGATGCGGTTCTCGCCAAACGCGGCGTATTCCCGACGCAGCGCATTTTTCGTGTGGATGGACGGACCAGGGGTGGCCGGGCGATCGACTTGATCGCGCGCTCTGCCTCTTGGAGGTAGCGAACATGGCGGGCTGGCATATCGACGGGCAGTACATGGAGACCTGCAACTGCGACTTCATTTGTCCCTGCATCGGCTCCAATCTCACCGCGAGGCCTACCGAAGGCGATTGCAAGGCGGCCGTTGCCATGCGGATCGGCAACGGGGAGAAGGACGGCGTGTCTCTCGACGGACTGAGCTTCATCATCTTGATGCACTCCCCGGGGCCGATGGCCGACGGCGGCATCAAGGTGGGCCTGATCGTGGACGAGCGGGCCGACGAGCGCCAGGCCCGGGCCATCGCGGACATCACATCCGGCAGGTTTGGCGGGCCCCTGGCGGCGATCACACCACTGATCAGCGAGAACGCGGGCATCGAGCGGCGCCCGATCAGCTTCGAGAACGAGGGCATGGCGTGGAAGGTCTCCGCCGGTGAGCTCGTCGAGCAGTCCGCGGTCGGCGTACCGAGCGCCTCGAAGGAGGGCGAGCCGATCTACCTGGAAAACACCGCTCACCCCGT
>NZ_WNXE01000253.1:0-2976 GCF_010993615.1 Arhodomonas sp. KWT
AAGACCCACGACGCGCAGAAGACCGCGAGCACCCTCATGGGCACCGAGGTCCCGCTGAACGACCGCTGCTGCGGCGAAGCGGGCACCTTCGCCGTCAGCCGGCCGGACATCGCCAGCCAGGTCCGCTTCCGCAAGGAAGAGGAGTACAACAAAGGCCTGGAAGAGCTCACTGGCGAGCCCACCGCCGAGAAGGGCAAGGTGAAGATGCTCACCTCCTGCCCCGCGTGCCTCCAGGGCCTCTCGCGCTACGAGGACGACACCGGCGTCGAGGCGGACTACATCGTCATCGAAATGGCCAACCACCTCCTCGGCGACGGCTGGCAGGAACAGTTCATCGAACGCGCCCAGGCCGGCGGCATCGAAAAGGTGCTGCTGTAACCAACCGCCACCGCGGTGAGCCCGAGTGCGGCGCGAGTTCCACCCCCGGTGCGAGGCCATTGGTGCCCGTCTCCCTTGACGGGAGAGGGGCAGAGGCCATTTGTGCCCCCCTCTCCCTTGATGGGAGAGGGGCTGGGGGAGAGGGTGGAAGCCGTCCGCACCGAGTTCCACGATGCGCGGCAGCACCCGTAGGTCGTGCACGGCCCCCGGCCGTGTGCGACATCTCCCTCAACCACCCCCCCAAACAACACCCCCAAAAAAACCCGCCCGCCACCCCGATCACCCCCAACGAATCGCCTTTCAAACGCCCTTCATCGATACGGCATCGATAACGACCGCGCCCACACCCGCACAATGCAGCCAACACCGCGAAGCCCGCGCCCCGAAACCTCGTCGAAAACGAAAATCCAGCGTATTGAACACCGGCCCTGCGCCGCCGCAATGACGCCTCCCGCAGCCGTCAGGTCGATGAGAAACATCCTGACTTACGTTAGGCCCAAGCCTTGCGGCTACTGCCTGTTCTGGTACAGGATGAACCGACGGATCCAGGTCAGGCACGCCTCTCCTGCGCGAATCCAATAACGATGTCCCCGCACCAGGGAACGGACACGATAGAGAAAAGGAGCGCTCTTCCGTGACACTCTGTCGCCCCTCCATGGAACGCTGTACAGACATGCCACACCCGCCTGACCGGTGGCGCGCAAGCGCGTATTGCGGCAAATGTCCGCCTATCATGCCGTCCACGTCCCGCATACGGCGGATAGTGGACGCCGGAGCGCCGGGCCAGCGCTGCTCTGAAGCGGCACCTCACAGGCAGAGTAGTTAGGGGTATGGCGCATGCGTATTATGCGGACAGAGTCCGTGTTATAACGCGGACGTTGTCCGTCTATTAGCTGTTAGGTTGAGGAAGCGTACAATGGGACCATCTTATGGATAACGTCCGAGAAAGTGCTTACAGAGTAATCAAAACGGTTGCAAGTCCATTACGTTTTTTTGCAGTAGCTGCAATCTCTCTCGCATTAATAATTATCGTATTGGCTTGGAAGTCGTCTCTTCCGCCAGAGGTTACTGTAAGCATTATAACCGCCGCATTTATTGTTCTTCTTATATTGATTGTGCTTGTTGCAATTCTGGTTGTATTTTGGCCGAAGAAACTAGTCTTTGACCAAGAAGCCCACCTTACTGTTCTTCGTGAAAAGTTGGGCGATAACGAGCTGCCAGTATTATATGAGCCGGGAGCATTGCCAAACGTGTCTGCAAGTAACGCAATAGATCAACAAGGAGATGAGAAATGATTCTCCTTATTTCTTATGACCTTAATAAGCTAGGCCAAGATTACAGCAGTCTTTACCAGGAAATAAAAAAGGCCGGTGCATGGTGGCACCACTTAGATTCAACGTGGATTATTAGTACAAGCCAAGGCCCTAATGAGTGGCAGAAACGCTTGAAAAGCCACATGGATAATAATGACAACCTTTTGGTTATTGAAGTGTGCGACAATTACCAAGGTTGGCTGCCTGAAAAAGCATGGAAATGGCTTCATGAACGGAACTTTAGGTGCTAATACAACCTAACAAATCCGTAAACTCGGACACATTTATCGTTCGCTACGCTCACAATAAATGCGCCGGTTACGGCTAGCGTTAAGAATCATTGGTGTGAGTATGCCATTCAGCGACATCCATCATAAGGGTAAGCCGCTCACCATACACAAGGCTGTCACTCAACCGCACTTCGATGAGAAGACGGTTCTGGTGACCGACACCTGGGACTATGTGGATCTATGGCTGAAACGTAAACGTAGCTACAAGGCGCGTTTTTACTGGGGGCAGGCGCGTTCTTTCTATGACGCGACTCAAGCACTTCCGAAAACCGCCAGTCCGCTGACGGCATACTATTGCTTTCTTAACGCAACAAAGGCCTTGTTGCTCGCGAAGGGCGTTCCCTTTAGCGATGCCCATGGCGTCACCGGCTACACGACAACCGGGAAGTCCGCTCTGGCCAATGAGTACGTCAAATTCAAACCGGGAGGGATACTTCCGGCGTTGTGCACCCATTTAGGCGAGCCCGCGACGGAGGTTACGTACACACTGAAGGATCTACTCTACAACCTTGCGTACATACATAGAGCATTTGATTTAACGTATGAATCGGCGCCGGAACTCTTTGTTCCTGTTAGCAACCCACGCATTGTCCGGTCGACGCGCACACATGAAGCTTGGTTCGTTGCCGAGCTCCGCGAGAAGTACGCGAGTATGAATACTGTGAACCGGTTGCCATCAGCGTTCGAGCGTGAATTGGGTGCGGATGACAAATACCTGGTGCGCCTGAGGCATCGATTCAACTGGCGCCCTAAGGATAAAGCGAACAGCCTACGACGCTATCAAAATTATCACAGGCGGGTCCGAAGGCATCTGCACTATATATGTGGTCCGCAGAGGCTCTGGTATATAAAGCGGAACAACAATGTTGCCGGTCACATCCTACGGTCGCACATGACGCTCTCGTTCGCAGCTATGCATACTAACCTTAAAGAAAGTAAAGCCATGATGTGTTAGGTTTTGCATCATGAGATGCAAACGCTCCAACGATGGCCGC
>NZ_WNXE01000254.1:0-2972 GCF_010993615.1 Arhodomonas sp. KWT
AACTTCCCTGTGGCGCTGGTGCGCGAGGCCGAGGGGCTCAGCCGCGCGCCGCTGGTCACCGACCAGGTGGAGTATCACCCCTACCTCTCCCAGGCGCCGCTGCTCGAGGCGCTGCGCGAGCGCGGCATGGCGCTGACGGCCTACTGCCCCCTGGGGCAGGGCGGTGTGCTGAACGACGGCACCATCGCCGCGATCGCCCGCGATCACGACCGCACACCGGCCCAGGTGATCCTGCGCTGGCATTACCAGCAGCCGGGCGTGGTGGCGATCCCGCGCAGCCGTCGGGCCGAGCATGTGCGCGCCAACTTCGATATCCTCGGTTTCTCGCTGTCCGACGAGGAGATGCGCCGCATCAGCGGGCTCGCCCGGGCGGACGGTCGTGTCGTCAACCCTGCCGGCCTGGCCCCGGAGTGGGATAACGCCGGCTGAACCGCGTCGCCCCGCGCCGGCGGCGCCCGATTAATAAAGGAGCTCTGCCAGCGTGGCCCGACGGCCCCGATTCACTCTCGCGGCCCTGCGAGCCGATGCCGTCGCCGGCGGCATCGGTGGGCTGCTCGCGCTACCCCAGGTCATCGCCTACGCCCTGATCGCCGGTGTCCCCGCCGAGTGGGGGCTGCGCAGCGCCGTCGTGGTGACGGCGGTGGCCGCGCTTGCCGGCAGCTCCCGGGAGATGATCACCGGCCCCGCGGCGGCGCTGTCGCTGCTGACCTTCGCCGTGGTCTCGCCTCTTGCCGAGCCCGGCAGCGGCGACTACCTGATGCTGGTGGTCACGGTGATGGCCCTGGCCGGCGTGATGCAGCTCGCCGTGGGCCTGTTGCGTCTGGGGCGGCTGGTGAACTTCGTCTCGCACACGGTGATCGTCGGCTTCACCGCCGGCGCCGCCGTGCTCATTGCCTGGAGTCAGGTGCCGGAGTTGCTCGGTGCCGGCTCGACGAACAGTCCCGGGGCGATGCTCCAGCAGGCCTCCTGGCCCTCTGTCGCCACCGGTGCGGGGGTGATCCTGGCGATCCTGGTACTGCGCCGTCTCGGCCTGCGCGGGGGCGCGCTGCTCGGCGGCCTGGTGGCCGGCAGTGCCGGCGTGGCGCTGGCCGGGGGCGGCGATGTCGCCCGCGTGGGCACGCTCAGCCTCGCCTCGCTGCCCGCGATCCATCCGGTGATCTCGCCGGGCCGGCTGCCGCAGCTGGTGCCGGGGGCCGCGGCGATTGCGCTGCTGGGCCTGCTGGAGGCCGCTGCCATCGCCCGAGCCCTGGGCCGGCGCAGCGGCCAGCGCATCGACGCCGATCGCGAGTGCACCGGGCAGGGGGTGTCCAACCTGGTCGGCTCGTTCCTGGGCTGCCTGCCCGGGACTGGCTCGTTCACGCGCTCGGCGGCCAATCAGGAGGCTGGCGCACGCACGAGCGTCGCCGCACTGGTCTCGGCGGTGACCGTGGCCGCGGTGGCCCTGGCCTGGCCCGGCCTGGGGCAGTGGCTGCCGCTGCCCGCGATGGCCGGGGTGATCCTGGTGGTGGCGGTCCGCCTGGTGGACGTGCCCGCCATTCGCGAGGTCCTGCGTGCCGGCCGGGGCGAGGCGGCGGTGCTGGTGGCCACGTTCCTCGCCACCGTGTTCCTGGAGCTCGCCTACGCCGTGCTCATCGGCGTGGTCGTCTCGCTGTTCGTCTACCTCGCCCAGGCCGCCCGCCCGCGCATCGTGGAGGTGGCGCCCCGGGCCGACCGGCCGGGGCGGGACCTGCGTAACGCCGGCAAGCACGAGCTGGCGGTCTGCCCGCAGTTCGCGGTGCTTCGTGTCGACGGCGCGGTGTTCTTCGGTGCGGTGGAGCACGTGCGGGATGCCGTGCGGGCGCACACGGGGCCGGAGCGGCCGTACCTTCTGGTCATCGGCAGCGGCATTCCGCTGATCGATGTCGCCGGTGCCGGCATGCTGGCCGAGGAGGCCGAGCGGCTGGAGGGGATGGGGGGCGCCCTGGTGATCTGCTCGCTCAAGGACGACGTGCGCCGGGCGCTGCACCGTACCGGCCACGCGGATCGTCCGGGGCAGCCGCGGCTGAGCGCGAATCCGGGTACGGCCATCGCCGAGACGGTTCCCCGCCTCGACGACGCCACCTGCGCACGCTGCACGGTGCGCATATTCCGCGAGTGTGCGGCCCGCCCGGGCGGGCCGGCACACGTGGCCGGGCTCAGCCCGCCAGACGCCGGTACTTGATGCGGTGGGGGCGGGCGGCCTCGTCGCCCAGGCGCCGCCGCCGGTCCGCCTCGTACTCGGTGTAGTTGCCCTCGAACCAGGTCACCTGGCTGTCGCCCTCGAAGGCGAGGATATGGGTGGCGATGCGGTCGAGGAACCAGCGGTCATGGGAGATGACCATGGCGCAGCCCGGGAAGGCCAGCAGCGCCTCCTCCAATGCCCGCAGGGTCTCGACGTCCAGATCGTTGGTCGGCTCGTCGAGGAGCAGCGTGTTGCCGCCCTTCTGCAGGAGCTTGGCGAGGTGGACGCGGTTGCGTTCGCCGCCGGAGAGCTCGCCGATGCGCTTCTGCTGCTCCGATCCCTTGAAGTTGAAGCGCCCCACGTACGCCCGGGACGGCACCTCGTAGTTGCCGACCTTGATGATGTCGTGGCCGCCGGATATCTCCTCCCAGACGGTCTTGTCGCCGTCCAGGTCCTCGCGGCTCTGGTCCACGTAGGCCAGATCGACCGTCTCGCCCACGCGGATTTCGCCCTCGTCCGGCTGCTCCTGGCCGACGATCATGCGGAACATCGTGGACTTGCCCGCACCGTTGGGGCCGATGATGCCCACGAGCGCCCCGGGCGGCATCTTGAAGTCGAGGTCGTCGATGAGCAGCGTGTCGCCGAAGGCCTTGCGCACGTGGGCGGCCTCGATGACCAGGTCGCCCAGGCGTTCACCCGGCGGGATGTAGATCTCGTTGGTCTCGTTGCGCTTCTGGAACTCGCGGGACTGCAGCTCCTCGAACTGGCGCAG
>NZ_WNXE01000255.1:0-2971 GCF_010993615.1 Arhodomonas sp. KWT
AACTTCCCTGTGGCGCTGGTGCGCGAGGCCGAGGGGCTCAGCCGCGCGCCGCTGGTCACCGACCAGGTGGAGTATCATCCCCATCTCTCGCAGGCGCCGCTGCTCGAGGCACTGCGCGAGCGCGGCATGGCACTGACGGCCTACTGCCCGCTGGGGCAGGGCGGCGTGCTGAACGACGGCACCATCGCCGCGATCGCCCGGGATCACGACTGCACGCCGGCCCAGGTGATCCTGCGCTGGCACTACCAGCAGCCGGGGGTGGTGGCGATCCCCCGCAGCCGCCGGCCCGAGCATGTGCGCGCCAACTTCGATATCCTCGGCTTCTCGCTGTCCGACGAGGAGATGCGCCGCATCAGCGGGCTCGCCCGGGCGGACGGCCGCGTCGTCAACCCTGCCGGCCTGGCCCCGGAGTGGGACAACGCCGGCTGAATCCGCGTCGCCCCGCATCGGCGGCGCCCGTTCGAGAGGAGCGCCGCCAGCGTGGCCCGACGGCCCCGATTCACCCTGACAGCCCTGCGTGCCGATGCCGTCGCCGGCGGCATCGGCGGGCTGCTCGCGCTTCCCCAGGTCATCGCGTATGCCCTGATTGCCGGGGTCCCTGCCGAATGGGGGCTGCGCAGCGCCGTCGTGGTGACGGCGGTGGCCGCCCTCGCAGGCAGCTCCCGGGAGATGATCACCGGCCCGGCGGCGGCGCTGTCGCTGCTGACCTTCGCCGTGGTCTCCCGGCATGCCGAGCCCGGCAGCGGGGACTACCTGGTGCTGGTGGTCACGGTGATGGCCCTGGCCGGGGTGATGCAGCTCGCCGTGGGCCTGCTGCGGCTGGGGCGGCTGGTGAACTTCGTCTCGCACACCGTGATCGTCGGCTTCACCGCCGGCGCCGCGGTGCTCATCGCCTGGAGCCAGGTGCCGGAGCTGCTGGGTGCCGATTCGGCGGCCGGCCCGGATGCGATGCTCCGCCAGGCCGCCTGGCCCTCCGTGGCCACCGGCGCCGGGGTGATTCTCGCGATCCTGGTGCTGCGCCGCCTCGGCCTGCGCGGCGGTGCGCTGCTCGGCGGGCTGGTGGCCGGCAGCGCCGGGGTGGCGCTGGCCGGCGGTGGCGACGTCGCCCGCGTGGGCACGCTCAGCCTCGCCTCCCTGCCCGATATACATCCCGTGGTCTCGCCGGGCGTGCTGCCGCAGCTGGTGCCGGGGGCCGCGGCCATCGCGCTGCTGGGTCTGCTGGAGGCCGCCGCCATCGCCCGTGCCCTGGGCCGGCGCAGCGGCCAGCGCATCGACGCGGATCGCGAGTGCACCGGGCAGGGGGTGTCCAACCTGGTCGGGGCGTTCCTCGGCTGCCTGCCGGGGACCGGCTCGTTCACGCGCTCGGCGGCCAACCAGGAGGCCGGCGCGCGCACGAGCGTCGCCGCGCTGGTCTCGGCGCTGACCGTCGCCGCGGTGGCCCTGGCCTGGCCCGGCCTGGGGCAGTGGCTGCCGCTGCCCGCGATGGCCGGGGTGATCCTGGTGGTGGCGGTCCGCCTGGTGGACGTGCCCGCGATCCGCGAGATCCTGCATGCCGGCCGGGGCGAGGCGGCGGTGCTGGTGGCGACATTCCTGGCCACCGTGTTCCTGGAGCTCGCCTACGCCGTGCTCATCGGCGTGGTGGTCTCGCTGTTCGTCTACCTCGCCCAGGCCGCGCGCCCGCGCATCGTGGAGGTGGCGCCCCGGGCCGACCGGCCGGGGCGGGACCTGCGCAACGCCGGCAAGCACGGGCTGGCGGTCTGCCCGCAGCTCGCGGTGCTCCGTGTCGACGGGGCGGTGTTCTTCGGCGCGGTGGAGCACGTGCGCGATGCCGTGCGGGCGCATACCGGGCCGCAGCGGCCGTACCTGCTCGTCATCGGTAGCGGTATCCCGCTGGTGGATGTCGCTGGTGCCGGCATGCTGGCCGAGGAGGCGGAGCGGCTGGAGGGGATGGGTGGCGCCCTGGTGATCTGTTCGCTCAAGGACGACGTGCGCCGGGCGCTGCACCGCACCGGCCATGCGGACCGGGCGGGCCAGCCATGGCTGAGCGCGAATCCGGGTACCGCCATCGCCGAGACGGTCCCCGGCCTCGACGATGCCACCTGCGCACGCTGTACGGTACGCATCTTCCGCGAGTGCGCGGCCCGCCCGGGCGGGCCGGCACACGCGGCGGCGATCAGCTCGCCAGGCGCCGGTACTTGATGCGGTGGGGGCGGGCCGCCTCGTCGCCCAGGCGCCGCCGCCGGTCCGCCTCGTACTCGGTGTAGTTCCCCTCGAAGAAGGTCACCTGGCTGTCGCCCTCGAAGGCGAGGATGTGGGTGGCGACGCGGTCGAGGAACCAGCGGTCATGGGAGATGACCATGGCACAGCCCGGGAAGGCCAGCAGCGCCTCCTCCAGTGCCCGCAGGGTCTCGACGTCCAGGTCGTTGGTCGGCTCGTCGAGGAGCAGCGTGTTGCCGCCCTTCTGCAGGAGCTTGGCCAGGTGGACGCGGTTGCGCTCGCCGCCGGAGAGCTCGCCGATGCGCTTCTGCTGCTCCGAGCCCTTGAAGTTGAAGCGCCCGACGTAGGCCCGCGACGGCACCTCGTAGTTGCCGACCTTGATGATGTCGTGGCCGCCGGAGATCTCCTCCCAGACGGTCTTGTCGCCGTCCAGGTCCTCGCGGCTCTGGTCCACGTAGGCGAGATCGACGGTCTCGCCCACGCGGATCTCGCCCTCGTCCGGCTGCTCCTGGCCGACGATCATGCGGAACATCGTGGACTTGCCCGCGCCATTGGGGCCGATGATGCCCACGAGCGCCCCTGGCGGCATCTTGAAGTCGAGGTCGTCGATGAGCAGCGTGTCGCCGAAGGCCTTGCGCACGTGGGTGGCCTCGATGACCAGATCACCCAGGCGCTCGCCCGGCGGGATGTAGATCTCGTTGGTCTCGTTGCGCTTCTGGAACTCGCGGGACTGCAGCTCCTCGAACTGGCGCAG
>NZ_WNXE01000256.1:0-2895 GCF_010993615.1 Arhodomonas sp. KWT
CTCGCGCCGGGGGACAAGCTCCCCACCGAGCGTGCGCTCGTGGAGCAGTTCGGCCTGTCCCGCAACACGGTCCGGGGTGTGCTCCGGGACCTGGAGGCCAGCGGCAAGATCATCCGCTTCATCGGGCGGGGGACGTTCGTGACCGGGCGCCAGCCGAAGGATCGTGTCCCCGACGTGCCGGCCGGCGCCGATGCGAGTCCGGCGGAGGTGATGGAGGTCCGGCTCATGCTCGAGCCGGCGGTGGCGGAGGCACTGGTCACCCGGGCGAGCGGTGCCGATCTCGCCTACATGCGTACCTGCCTGGAGCGTGCCGAGGCGGCCCGGGACTGGCGGGACTTCGAGAAATGGGATGCGGCGCTGCATGCGGCCATGGTCCGGGCGACCCGCAACCAGTTCCTCATCGAGATATTCGAGCGGATAGACGAGGCCCGGAGTCAGGCCGAGTGGGGCAAGCTCAAGCGGGCGAGCCTCACGGAGGAGCGGCGGCTCGGCTACCAGCACGAGCACCGGGAGATCGTGGGCGCGCTGCAGGAGCGAGACGGCCAGCTCGCCCGGGAGCTGACCGAAAAGCACCTGCTGCACGTGCGCCGGAATCTGTTGGGCTACTGAGCGGCCACCGGCCGACGCTAGCCGGTATGGTCTGTGGCGAAGGTCGGGGCCGTACCGCCCGCCCGCTCGGGCACGAGGGCCGACGCGGTGCAGACCAGCGCACCCGCCGCCGCGAAGCCAGTGAATACCGCAGCGTAACCGAACCCGGGGATGAGCACGCCGGCGAGCGACGAGCCGCAGACCTGGCCGACGGCGATAGCGGTGAACGGCGGTACCGCCCCGGCGGCGGGACGGTCGTGCAGGATCCTCACGCCGCAGACCACGTGCAGCCCGGTCAGGGTCATGTAGGCGACGCCGAACAGCGCGGCCGAGAGCAGGGCCACCGCGCCGTTGCCTGGCGCGGCGGCGATCAGCACCAGCGCCAGGGCCAGCAGGCCGAGGGCGGCCCCGTGGGTCAGCGGTGCGCCCAGCCGGTGGACGATGTCGCCGGTGCCGCCGCCGGCGAGCCCGGCGAGACCTACCGCGAGCCAGATCAGCGCGGTCTGCCGTGGCGATGCCCCGGCCAGGGCGGTGACCAGGTCCGGGGTGAATACCCAGTACGGCGCGCTCACCAGGCCCATGACGAAGGCGAAGACGGACAGCGTCGCCATCGCGTGACGCTGATCGCGGCCCAGTGCAGGGCGCGTGCCCGGTGCCTCGCCGTTCCCCCCGGGACGCGGTCCCGGCAGGTGGCGCCAGGCGAGCACGGCCGCCATGAGCGCCACGGCGGCGAAGGCCGTGTACGCGCTGCGCCAGTCGGTGGCCCAGGCGAGCACCGCGGGTGCCGCGGCGGCCACACCGATGCTGGTGCCCGCGTTGTTGACGGCGTTGAGCCGGCCATGGAGGCCGGACGGGGCCGAGGCGCGCACCGCCTCGGTCATCGTCGGCATGATCAGCCCCGTGCACACACCGCAGGCGCCGACCCCGAGTGCCAGTACGCCGGCACCGCGGGCACCGGCGATGGCCGCCAGGCCGACGAGGGCGGCCGCCGACGCCAGGACCGCCGTGGTCCGGGCGCCGAGGCGCTCGGCGAGAAACGGCGCGAACAGGCTGGTGGCGACGAAGCTCACGAACGTCAGTGCGCCGATGAACCCGATCGCCTCCGGCGATAGTCCGAGGGTCTCCCGGATGAAGGGCACGAACAGCCCGTAGGCGAAGCGGGCGAGGCCGTAGCCCAGGGCGACCAGCCCGGCGCCGAGTGCTGCGAAGCCGGTCACGCCCCGCCGGGTCATGGCGCCTCCCGGCCGTGCATCGCCCCGAGTAGCGCCCGGGCGTCGGCCCGGATCCGCTCCGCCCCGGTCACCGGGAGCGCCTGGGTCGCCCCTTCCAGTATCAGGTAGACCTGTCCGGCGAGCCGTTCCGGATCGCCGGCGCCATCCCGTGCGGCGGCCTCGCGGATGACCCCGATGACCTCGCGCTTGCAGGCGAGGGCGTTGATGTGGACCGCGGGGTCGTGGTGCTCGTATTCCCCCATAGCCTTCACCAGCATGCAGCCGTGGGCGCTGCGCTCGGCGAGCCATGCGCAGTGGGCGTCGACGAGCCGGGCGACCGAGTTCCCGGGGCCTTCATCCAGTGCCGCGCGCAGTACCGCCAGGTAGCGCCGGTGGCGCCGTGCGAGCACGGCGGCGACCAGCTCCTCCTTGGCCGGGAAGTGATGATAGAGGGTCATGCGGGCCACGCCGGCCTCGTTGACGAGGCGGTCGATCCCGGTGGCATGGAAGCCCTCCGTGTAGAAGAGCCGCTCGGCGGTGTCGAGCAGGGCGTCTCGTTTGCTGACGGTCATGCTGCGCCCCCGTCCGAACTGTATAGAACGATCAGTCTAACAATCGGTCGGGGGACGCCTGAAGGGGGGGCGGCGGGTCAGAAGGCCACGCGGTCGGCGCCCTTGAGCGCGAGCATCTCCCGGGCCTCCGCCGGTGTGGCGATCTCCAGGCCGAGCCCGTCGAGCACCTGGCGGATGCGCCCGACCTGGGCGGCGTTGGAGGGCGCGAGCACGCCACGGTCGAGGAACAGGTTGTCCTCCAGGCCCACGCGCACGTTGCCCCCCATGGCCGCGCCCATGCTCGCCAGCGGGAGCTGGTGTCGGCCCGCCCCCAGCACGGAGAAGCGGTAGTCGTCGCCGAACAGCCGGTCGGCGGTGCGTTTCATGTGTGCGAGCTGGTCCGGGTCCGCGCCGATGCCGCCGAGGATGCCGAGCACGAACTGCACGAACAGCGGCGGCCGCACCAGTCCCCGGTCGAGGAAATGGGCGAGGGTGAACAGGTGGCCGACGTCGTAGCACTCGAACTCGAAGCGCGTCCCGCAGCC
>NZ_WNXE01000257.1:0-1406 GCF_010993615.1 Arhodomonas sp. KWT
TGGGCGTAGACGGCCCTGGCCACGAGCGTGCGCCCCAGGCGGTACTGCAGCCCGACGCCGAGGCTGTAGATCGACGGGTTGTCGCCGTCGATATCCACCGCCTGGCCGTAATCCGCGAGCAGCGAAGCCTCCCAGCCGGGATGAAACGACCAGTGCGCCTCCAGCCCCAGGTCGAGCCCGTGAGGGGCGGCGAGGATCCCGGCGTCGTAGCCGCGCACGCTGCTCGGTCCGCCGAGCTGGTAGAGCAGTGACGAGGGCAGCCCGTCGCTGGCGGAAGCGTACTGCCAGCCGAACCGCCCGACCAGGCGGTAGTCCTCGCCGGCCTGCCAGCGCGTGAAGAAGTCGCCCTGCAGGCGCTGGTACTGCCCGGAGCGCCCGGTGGTGTCGTTGCGGTGAGTGGTGTAGAGCAGCCGCTGCTCGTAGCGCGCGTACCACGGCGCGTTGCGGTACTCCACGGACCCGGCGAGGGTGGCGGTGCCGTCGCGGGTCTCGCTGAGCGGGACATCCCCCTCCAGGGTGGTCTCCGAGCGGCTGAACTCGTAGCCCGCGCGCCCGGTGGCGAGCCAGCGCCGGTCGAGCCACCAGGGCTGCTCGAAGCCGAGCTCCAGGACGCTCGAGGTGCCCTCGATGTCGAGATCCTCGAACGGCCCGCGGATGATGGACAGCGCGTTGCGGCTGGCGCTGGCATAGACCGCGCCGTTGTACCGGTTCACGGGGAAACGGTAGCGCAGGTTGCCGTAGGTCGTCCCGCGGCTCTTGAGCACCGTGCCGCTGAGGGTGTCGGCGTGGCCGGTGGGCGAGAACCAGGCCCCGCTCATGCCCACCTGGTAGGTCCCGCTGTTCTCGCTGCCGTAGTTGTTGGCGAGGACGCGCCAGACGAAGGGCTCCGGCTCGTAGACCTTGTAACGCAGCCGCGTCGTGCCGAAGGACTCGCCCGCGGCGAGGTCGGCGGAGAGCTGCGGCCCCGGCGTGGTGGCGTTGAGCCGCCGGATATCGGCGAGCAGCCGCGAGGTGTCGAGCACCTCGCCCGTCTCCAGCGGCACCCGCTCGGTGAAGAACGAGCGCGGCACCGTCTCCGGCGACGTCTGCCACTCCACCGCCTCGAGCCTGGCCTCCACCAGCACCACCCGCAGCGTTCCGTCCGCGACGCTCTGCGAGGGGATGATGGCCCGTGCGGTGAGCAGGTCGCGACGCTCGTAGAGGGCGTTAACCCGGCGCAGCAGCTCGTTGAGGTCGGCAAAGGTGACCGGGCGCCCGACGTAGTCCTGCGCGATGCCCTCCAGGGTGTCGGCATCGAGGAACGACGACGAGTTGAACCGGATGTTCTCCAGCCGGAAGCGCCGGCCGTCCTCGGGCAGCTTCTGGTCCTCCGGCGCGCCGCCGCGCAGGGCGGGCACCTCGGTGCG
>NZ_WNXE01000257.1:1503-2893 GCF_010993615.1 Arhodomonas sp. KWT
GCGCGCAGGACGTCCACGTAGGCGGCGTCCTCGAGCATGAGGTCGGTGCCGGTCATGGTGAGCGTGGTGTCATTGCTGTGCAGCCAGCGGCTGACGATGGCCGGACTGTCGAAGCGTGCCTCCACCCGGGTCGCGGCCGGCCGCTGACTGCCCGCCACGTCCAGGGTGAGTGCGTCGTCGCCGGTGTAGCGCCCCTGCGCGATCCCGATGTACTGGCTGGCGATGTCCATGGCGTCCGAGGCGACCACCTCGTCGAGGTGCACGCTGGCGCCGGAGCGCAGGGTCAGCACGGAGCCGGCGAGACGGCCGATGGACAGATCGGAGCCCGGCGCGTAGGCATCGCCGTCGGCGGTGCCGGCACGGATCGTCGCGGTCCGGCCCGCCACCGCACGCTCCAGGCTCAGGCTTTCGCCGGTGATCACGTCCATGTCCGAGCCCGCCTCCAGGGCCCGGGTGGTGAGCCGGCCGCCCACGTCGATGTCCAGGTCGTCCGCCTGCGAGGCGATCCGTTCGCCGACGTCGAGGTCGCGGCGCACGTCGAGGCGGGCCCTGCCGTCGGCCACCACCGCCCCGGCGACGTCCATGCTGCCGCCAATGTCGGCCGACAGCGTCTCCCCGGTGGTCACGCTCGCCGCCGAGGCGTCGCCGGCCACGTCCAGGGTCGTGGGCCCGCCGGCCTCGACCCGGGTGCCGACACTCAGATCGCCGTCGGTCACGACGTCCATCCGGCCGCCGGCGTCGAGCTGTTCGGCGACCGTGATGTCGTCCTCCGCGGTGAAGCGCATGTCGCGTCCGGCGGAGGCCCCGTCGAGGCGGATATGGCCGCCGGAGGTGATGGTCATGTCGCGGCCCGCCTCGACCTGTCCGGTGAGGTCGATATCGCCGCCGGTGCCCACCGTCAGGTCCCGTCCCGCCTTGAGCGACAGGGTGCCGCCATAGCGGGCGTCGTCCATGAGCAGGCGGTTGCCGGCGATGATGCCGAGGTCCCGGTGGGCGACGGCCCGGGCGCCGACCACGTTCCAGTCCGCGGTCAGCTGCACGTCCCGGCCGGTGCTGCGCACCTGGCCGAAGTGCAGGTTATAGCCCGCCATGGCGAGATCGCGGGCCGCGCGGGCGTTGCCGCCGGTGACGTCGCCGGTGGCGTCGATGGTCAGGTCGCGCCCGGCGTCCAGGTCGAACCGGTCGAGGGGGACATCCGGGTCCGCCGGATAGCCGAACAGGATGTCGCCACCATCCGCGTGCGTATCCGTAGCCGCGTTGACCAGGCGCATGTCGCCACCGGATTCGGCGTGACGCACGGTCATCCTGCCGCCCCCGGTGCGGAAATCCGCGGTGGTGCCCGCGTAGGCCGTGCCCACCAGCAGGTCGCCCGCGGTGCTCGTCACGCTCA
>NZ_WNXE01000258.1:0-2846 GCF_010993615.1 Arhodomonas sp. KWT
TCCATGGGCGTGTTCATCGGTCAGAGCACCAAGATCTACAACCGCGAGACCGGCGAGGTCCTCTACGGCCGCGTGCCCCGCGGCGCGGTGGTGGTGCCCGGCAGCCTGCCCGCCGAGGACGGCAGCCACAGCCTCTACTGCGCGGTCATCATCAAGCAGGTGGACGCCGGCACCCGCGAGAAGGTCGGCATCAACGAGCTCCTGCGGCCGTGATCCTCCACGGGCTGAAGAGCTGCGAGCGCTGTCGCCGGGCACGCCGCCACCTGGAGGGGCTGGGGGTGGCGTTCACCTTCAGCGACCTCCGCGAGAACGGCGTCGACGCCCCCGCCCTGGCCCGCTGGACGGACGCCGTCGGCTGGGAGCGGCTGCTCAACCGCCGCAGCGCCACCTGGCGGCAGCTCCCCGCCGGAGACCGGGAAGGTCTGGACCGCGGGCGCGCCATCGAGCTGATGGCCGCCCACCCCACGCTGATCAAGCGCCCGGTGCTGGAGCACGACGGCGGCGTGCTGGTCGGCTACCGTCAGGACGACTACGAGGCGCTGGGCTGAGATGTCGGAGACCCTGGAACTCACCTGCGAGCTCATCCGCCGGGCCTCGGTAACCCCCGAGGACGCCGGCTGCCAGGACCTGCTCGTCGAGCGGCTCGACCCGCTCGGCTTCGCCTGCGAGCGTCTGGTCTTCGGTGAGGTCACCAACCTCTGGGCGCGCCGCGGCAACGCCGCACCGCTGTTCGTCTTCGCCGGCCACACCGACGTGGTCCCCACCGGCCCGGAGGCGGACTGGTCAAGCCCGCCGTTCGAGCCGACCCTCCATGAGGGCTTGCTCTACGGCCGCGGTGCCGCGGACATGAAGGGAAGCGTGGCCGCCTTCGTCACCGCGGTGGAGCGCTTCGTCGCCCATCACCCGGAACACGCGGGCAGCGTCGCGCTGCTGATCACCAGCGACGAGGAGGGCCCGGGCATCAACGGCACCCGCCGCGTGGTCGAGTACCTCGGCGAGCAGGCCGAGCGCATCGACTACTGCCTGGTCGGCGAGCCCAGCTCCGAGTCACTGCTGGCCGACACCATCAAGGTCGGCCGCCGGGGCAGCCTCCACGGCCACCTCACCGTCCGCGGCATCCAGGGGCACGTGGCCTACCCCCAGCGCGCGCGCAACCCGATCCACGCGTTTGCCCCGGCACTCGCGGCACTGGCGGACACGCAGTGGGACCGGGGCAACGACAGCTTCCCCGCCACCAGCTTCCAGGTCTCCAACATCCGCGGCGGCACCGGCGCGACCAACGTGATCCCCGGCCAGCTCCACGTGGACTTCAACTTCCGCTTCTCCAACGAGGTCACGGAGGCGGACCTGCGTCACCGCACGGAGGCCATCCTCGCCGACCACGGCATCGACTTCGCTCTGGAGTGGGTGCTCTCCGCACGGCCGTTCCTGACCGAGCGCGGTCCCCTGCTCGCCGCCACCATGGACGCCATCGAGACGGTGACCGGGCGGACGACCACCCCGTCCACCGCCGGCGGCACCTCGGACGGGCGCTTCATCGCGCCGACGGGCGCCCAGATCGTCGAGCTGGGACCGCTCAACCGCAGCATCCACCAGATCGACGAGCACGTCGCCAGCGAGGACCTGGAGACCCTGTCCGCCATCTACGAGGGCATCCTCGTGCGGCTGCTCATGCCCGGGCACTGACTCACAGCGGCTCGACGCGCTCCGCGATCCGGCCGCCCGTCACCAGCTCGCGGAACTCGTCCGCCAGCCGCTCGCTCTCGGCCACGGCGCGGGACCAGTGCCGCTCGCGCTCGTCGTCCGGCAGCTTCAGGAAGTCCCGCCGGTCCGGAACCCGGCCGCCGTAAAGCCGTGACAGGTAACCGGCGCCGGGCGCCAGCACCACCGTCCGTGAGGCCCGCGCCAGCCGACTGCGGCGCCAGCGCAGCGGCTTGTCGAACCACCCCGGGACCAGGTGCGGATAGAAGTGCGGCTGCAGCACCAGCCCCGGGCCGGGATCGAAACCGCCGTCGAAATGGTAGTCCGTCAGGCCGCCGTCGTAGTACACCCCCGGCCCCGCCCCGGGCACCGCCGTCACCGGCAGCATCACCCCGGGGATCGAGCCGGACGCGAGCAGTGCCGCGTCCGCGTTCTCCGGCGTCAGCGCCACGTAGCGCGTCGACAGGCCGTCGTCGAACCGGGCGGCGGCGCCGTCGCCACCGCCGTGGAAGACCACGCGCTCGACGAAGGCACCGAGGACGTTGCGGCGCACGAGATTCGCCAGCGCCGCGCCGCCGAGCCGCCACCGGTGGCGCCACGGTGACGACCCGGGCGCCATCCCGCGCAGGCGCCCGGCCACCAGGTTGATCCGGAAGCGCGGATGGGCTAGTGCGGTCCCCGCGCCCTGCCCCTCGAACACCGCCGACAGGGTGCGGCGGGCCATGTCGGTAACGAAGGCCGGAGACGGCCGCGCCGGGTAGCGCTGCCCGCGATAGGCACGCTCGAAACGGGCGAACGCCTCGCGGGCATCCGGCAGCGCCGCACAGGCCACCCGCCAGGCCCCGGACGACGCCCCCAGCAGGGTTACCGGCGGCCCCTCACCGGCCAGAAACTCAGCGAACAGCGCCACGTCGAGGCCGTAGACGCCCAGCCATTTTGGGCCGCCGGAGGCGGCGGTGACCGCGCTCACGTCGGCGGCACGGAGGCCGTGCTCGCGCAGCCGCCGCCGCGCCGCCGTGCCAGCGAGCACCCGCAGCGCCGGCTCAGCCATCCGTCACCTCCCCGGGCCGATGGTCCGGCTTGAGGCGGATGTAGAGCGTGCGCTCGACCACCGCCACGACCTCGCCGTCACCGTCGCGAATCGC
>NZ_WNXE01000259.1:0-2821 GCF_010993615.1 Arhodomonas sp. KWT
GGACGACCCGCTGGCGCTGGAGCGCGAGGGCGATCCGCCGCGGCTGCTGATCGGTGCGTTCGTGCGCGGCGAGATCCAGGGCCGGGTGCTGGAGGACGCCTACGAGGTCCGCGCCGGCTGGCTCCACGGCGGCGACACGCTGTGGCTGATCGGCGCCGGCGGCGAGCTGGTCTTCCGCGAGGTCACGGTGGCCTACCGCGACGGTGAGCGGGTGTTCGTCGTCGGCGGCCAGACGCCCGGCGACCGGGTGGTCACCTCCGGCATCGCCACCCCCGCCGAGGGCATGCCCCTGCGTGCCGCGGAGGCGGAGAGCGGCGATGGCGGGTGAGGGCGGCGGCGTGATCGGCTGGTTCGTGCGCCACCGGGTGGCGCCGAACCTGCTCATGCTGGTCTTCCTGCTCGGCGGGCTGTACATGACCACCCGCATCACCCAGGAGGTCTTCCCGGACTTCCAGCGCGACGTCCTCGTGGTCAGTGTCTCCTACCCGGGGGCCACGCCGGAGCAGATCGAATCCGGCGTGGTCCTGCCGGTGGAGGAGGCCGTGCAGGGCCTGGAAGGCGTCGAGAAGATCACCGCCACGGCCCGAACCGGCAGCGGCCGGGTGAACATCGAGCTGATCGAGGGCTACAACCTCCAGCGCGCCTACCAGGACGTCACCCGCGCGGTGGACGACATCGACACCTTCCCGGACCAGGCGGAGGACCCGGAGATCTCCTTCAGCGGCTGGCGCCGGGACGTGCTGGACATGCTTGTCTACGGCGACGTGCCCGAGCACAGCCTGCGCGCCGCCGCCGAACGGGTGCGCGACCGCCTCCGGCAGACGGACGGCGTCACCCAGGCCGCGCTGGAGGACGTCCGCGACTACGAGATCCACATCGACGTCAGCGAGGCGCAGCTGCGGACCTACGGCCTCACCCTCCAGGACGTGGCCGCGGTGGTGGCGGAGAACTCCCGGGACCGCTCCGCCGGGCGGGTGGAGACCGCGGGCGGCGACATCCTGCTGAAGGTGGGCGAGCGCCTCACCCGGGCAGAGGGCTTTCGCGACATCGTCCTGCGCGCGACCCCGGGCGGGGGCGTGGTGCGCCTCTCCGACGTGGCTGACGTGAGCGAGGCCTTCGCCACCGCGGACGAGGACATCGGCAGCTACGACGGCAAGCCGGCGGTGGGCGTGGAGGTCTTCCGGGTCGGGCGGGAGACGCCCATCGGGGTCTCCGATGCCGTGCACCGGGTGCTCCCGGAGATCCGGGCGTCGCTGCCGCCGCAGATCGGTGTCGCCATCCGCAGCGACGCCTCGAGCATCTACAGCCAGCGCGTGGAGCTGCTGCTCGGCAACGCCTTCCTCGGGCTGCTGCTGGTGCTCGCGGTGCTGAGCGCCTTCCTGGAGCTGCGGCTGGCGTTCTGGGTGACCGTGGGTATCCCCACCGCCTTCCTCGGGGCGTTCCTGTTCCTGCCGTGGTTCGGCGTGTCCATCAACATGATCTCGCTGTTCGCGTTCATCATCGCGCTGGGCATCGTGGTGGACGACGCCATCGTCGCCGGCGAGAACATCTACGAGTACCGGCAACGGGGCCTGGGGCTGCTCCCCTCCGCGGTGCAGGGGGCGCGGGACATCGCGGTGCCGATCGTGATGAGCGTGCTCACCAATATCGTCGCCTTCCTGCCGCTGGCCTTCATCCCCGGGACCTTCGGCCAGATCTGGGCGGTGATCCCGGCGGTGGTGGGTACGGTCTTCGCCATCTCGCTGGTGGAGGCGCTGATCATCCTGCCGGCGCACCTGGGGCACACCCGCAGCGGGGCGAGCACCGGCGCGGGGGCGACGGCGCACCGGCTGCAGCAGCGTTTCAGCGCGGCGTTCAGCCGCTTCATCGACCGGGGCTACGGCGGTGCGCTGGCGCTGGCCGTGCGCTGGCGCTACGTGACCCTGGGCCTGGCGACGGCGTTGCTGGCGGTGACGCTCGCCTACGCGGCGAGCGGGCGGATGGGCTTCATCCTCATGCCCCGGGTGGAGTCGGACACCGCCGAGGTCACCGCGGTGCTGCCCCAGGGGGCCCCGGCGACGGCCCTGCGCCGGGTGCGGGACACCCTGGTCGCTGCCGCGGGCGAGGTGGTCGAGGGCAACGGCGGCGATGCCCTCAGCGACGGCGTCTATGCCGCCATCGACGGCAACGAGGTGGAGGTGCGGGTGTACATGACCCCGCCGGAGCGGCGGCCGATGAGCACCGGCGCCTTCGTGCAGCGCTGGCGCGAGGTGGCCGGTGCGATCCCCGGGGTGGAGTCCACCAGCTTCGATGCCGACCGCGGCGGTCCGGGCGGCGGTGCGGCGGTGACCGTGCAGCTGAGTCACGGCGATATCGAGACCCTCAACCATGCCGCGGCGACCCTGGCCGAGCGTCTCGGCGAGCTCGCCTACGTGCGGGACGTCGACGACGGCTACCAGCTCGGCAGCCCGGAGTGGACGATCCGTCTCACGGACAGTGGCCGGGCACTGGGCTTCACCGTCGACGGGATATCGCGCCAGCTGCGCAACGGCTTCTACGGCGCCGAGGCGGTGAAGCTGCTGCGGGGGGCCAGCGAGGTCACCGTGCGCGTGCAGCTGCCGCCGGCGCTGGCGGACATGCAGACCGCCGTGTCCTCGTTCATGCTGCGTACCGACGCGGGGCGGTACGTGCCGCTGGAGTCGGTGGCGGAGGTCAGTCACTCCCGCGCGGTGACCAGCATCCAGCGCGAGAACGGCCGCCGGGCGATGCCGGTGACCGCGGACGTGGTGCCCATCGAGCAGACCAACCGGGTCCTGCGCGAGCTCCGCGAGCGGATGCTGCC
>NZ_WNXE01000025.1:0-27612 GCF_010993615.1 Arhodomonas sp. KWT
CGCTGAACCCACGCACCGCGACGCCGTGGCCCGGCTCCCGTAGGTTGGCTGCTCCCGGCAGCCAACAGGCCCTACCGGTATCGGCTGCCGCCGGCGGCCAACGCAACCGCTCCACGGCGGATGTCGGCTGCCTTCGAGCAGCCGACCTACAGCAGGACTGTCCCCGTGTGAGTCGTACACGGCCCCTGGCCGTGTACGACACCTCCGCGAAAACGCTGGCTCCGACCTTGCCGGCTAGCTGGAGCTGCCCCCGCCACCGGACTTGCCGGACGAACGCCCGGACTTCGACGTGCCGGCGGCCTTGCCCGCCTGCTCACCGGCCTGCTCCCAGGCATCGAGCACGTCCCGGGCGTTGCGGTACCACGGCATGTCACGCACCGCGGGCTGCATCTCCTCCATGCGGGCCAGCCAGCTGCGCCACAGCTCGCTCTGGGTCTCGGTCCAGGCACGCATCATCTGCTGCATCTGGGCACCCCAGTCACCCGGATCGGTGTTGCCACCGCCGCCGGAGAGGCTGCGGATCCACTGCTGCTGGCGCTCCAGCGCCTCCTCGACGGCCTTCTGCCATGCCTCGATCTGCTGCTTCTGGGCATCCGCCGCCGGCCCGCCGAGCCCGGCGCTGCGCATCCCCTCGAACCACTGATCCCAGAGCCGGCGCTGGGTTTCGGTCCAGCCGCTCATCGCGTCTTCCATCTGCTTCTGCCAGTCCATGCTCTCGCTCCCTCTGCGTCGATGTGTAACGGGGATCCGCCGTTTTCACCAGTGTAGTCAACGCGGCGCCGGGCACGCTTCACTCGGGGCCGTCGAGACGGCGCACGCGCACCTCCAGCTCGCGGACCACCTGCATGTCGCCGTTGGCCCGTGCCGCCGCGAGCCCCTCGCGATAGCTCGCCAGCGCGGCGTCGCGGTCGCCGCCGCGCTCCTGCAGCCGGCCGAGCGCACGCCAGGCGGCGGAATACTGCGGGTCGATGGTCACCGCCTCGCGCAGGTGGCGCTCGGCGGCCTCGCGGTCGCCGTCGCGGGCATAGGCGTTGCCCAGGGTCAGGCGCAGCATCGCGCTGTCCCGCCCGCTGTCGATCATGCGCTCGAGTGACTCGGTGTCCATGGGCCCACCAGTGATCGCCGGGTGTGCTGGTTGAACTGGGGCCGGTGCGGCGGCGGGTCAAGCCGGCCGCCAACGCCGGGCACCTAGAGGAAGGTCACCGCCACCTGGAAGAGCTTCTCGACGTCGCCGAGGCGGCTCTTGTCCACCAGGAAGAGGATGACGTGGTCCTCGGACTCGATGACCGTGTCGTGGTGGGCCATGATCACCGACTCGCCGCGCACGATCGCGCCGATGGTGGTGCCCCGGGGCAGGCGGATCTCGTCGATGCGCCGGCCCACCACCGAGGAGCTGTTGGCGTCGCCGTGGGCCACCGCCTCGATGGCCTCGGCGGCCCCCCGGCGCAGGCTGTAGACGTTGACCACGTCACCGCGGCGGATGTGCGCGAGCAGGCTGCCGATGGTGGCGTGCTGGGGCGAGATCGCGACGTCAATGTCCTCGCTGGACTGGATGAGGTCGACGTAGGCCGGGCGGTTGATCAGCGCCATGACCGTGCGCGCGCCCAGGCGCTTGGCGAGCATGGCCGAGAGGATGTTGGCCTCGTCGTCGTTGGTCAGCGCGCAGAAGACGTCCGTGTTCTCGATGTTCTCCTCGAGGAGGAGGTCCTCGTCGGCGGCATCACCGCGCAGGATGATGGTCTTCTGCAGCAGCTCCGAGACCAGCCGGCAGCGCTGGGGGTCGCGCTCGATGATCTTGGTCTGGTAGCGCCCCTCCAGGGACTGCGCCAGACGGGTGCCGATGTTGCCGCCGCCGGCGAGCATCAGCCGCTTGACCGGCTTCTCCAGGCGGCGCAGCTCGCTCATGATCGCGCGGATGTTCTTGCGCGCGGCGACGAAGAAGACCTCGTCGCCGGCCTCGATCACCGTGTCGCCCTCGGGGATGATCGCCCGGCCCCGCCGGAAGATCGCCGCGACCCGGGCGTCGACGCCGGGCATGTGCTCGCGCAGGGTCCGCAGCTCCTGGCCCACCAGCGGCCCGCCGTAGTAGGCCCGCACCGCCACCAGGCGGACCTTGCCGCCGGCGAAGTCGAGCACCTGCAACGCACCGGGGTGCTCGATGAGGCGCTTGACGTACTGCGTGACCAGCTGCTCCGGGCTGATGATGACGTCGATGGGCAGGGCGTCCGGCGAGAACAGCTGCGGACACGACAGATACTCCACCGCGCGCACCCGGGCGATTTTGGTCGGGGTGTTGAACAGCGTGTCCGCGACCTGGCAGGCGACCATGTTCGCCTCGTCGGAGTCGGTCACGGCGATGATCATGTCCGCATCGTCCACGCCCGCGCGGGCGAGCACGTCCGGGTAGGTGGCACTGCCGGTGACGGTGCGCAGGTCGAGCCGGTCCTGGAGCTCCTGGAGGACGGTCGGGTCGACGTCCACCACGGTGATCTCGTTGTCCTCGTGGGCGAGGTTCTGTGCGACGGTGCTGCCCACCTGGCCGGCACCGAGGATGATGATCTTCATCGCCTGACTAGCCCCCTTCCTTCGGGTCGATGCCGAGCGCGCGCAGCTTGCGGTAGAGGTGGGTACGCTCCATGCCGCTCAGCCGCGCGAGCTGGGCGACGCTGCCCTCCGCGCGCCGGAGCTGGCGCTGCAGGTAGGCCCGCTCGAATGCCTCGCGGGCCTCGCGCAGGGGCAGGTCCAGCCACAGCTCCGTGCCCGTCGACTCGCCGCTCTGGGCGCGCTCGGCGAGCACGCGGTCGACCTCGTCGACGTCGATGTCCAGGCCGTCGCCGAGCAGCAGCAGCCGCTGGACGAGGTTGCGCAGCTCGCGCACGTTGCCCGGCCAGAGGTGATTGCGCAGGCGGTTCTGGGCGGCCACGGTGAAACGGCGGTAGACCAGACCCTCGCGCTCGACCAGGTCGTCGACGAAGAAGGCCACCAGCTCCGGGATGTCCTCGACGTGGTCGCGCAGCGGCGGCACCACCACGGGCACGACATTGAGCTGGTAGAACAGCTCCTCGCGGAAACGTCCGGCCCGCACCGCCGCCTCCAGCTCCAGGCTGGCCACGGCGACGACGCGGCAGCTCAGCGACACGGACTCGCCGCCGCCCATACGCTGGAAGTGCCCGGCGTCGAGCACCGCGGTGAGGCGGGTCTGAGCGGCCTCATCCAGGTCGTCGAGCTCATCGATGACCAGCGTCCCGCCGGCGGCGGCCTCGAGCCGCCCGGGCCGGCCGCCGTGGCGGCCGAACAGCGCCTCGGACATCGACTCCCCGGCCGCGTTCGCCGGCACGAACTCCACCAGCGGGCCCGGCTGGGCACGCAGACCGTGGATGTAACGCGCCAGGGTCTTGCGCCCGCTGCCGGCCTCGCCGGTGACCAGTACCGGCGAGCGCGCCCGGGCCAGGCGGTTGGCCTGCTCGCGCAGCCGCACCATGAGCTGGCTGCGCCCCACCGGAGCGACCACCTGCGGCGCCTCCGTGGTCGCCGGCGCACCGGGATGCTCCGCCAGCGCCTGCTCGACGGTAGCGAGAAGCTTGCCCAGCGACAGGGGCTTCTCGATGAAGTCCACCGCCCCCAGGCGGGTGGCCTCGACGGCGGTCTCGACGGTGCCGTGCCCGGAGATCATCACCACCGGGAAGGCCGGCCCGCCGGCGCGAACCCATTCCTTGAGCAGCGAGATCCCGTCCTCCTCGGGCATCCAGATGTCGAGCAGGACCAGGTCCGGGGCGGCCTCCGCGAGGCGCTCGCGTGCCTGTGCGGCGCTCTGCGCGGTGGCCACCTCGTAGCCCTCGTCCGCCAGGATCTCCTCGACCAGCTCGCGGATATCCGGCTCGTCGTCCACTACCAGGACTCTGGCGTGCGTCATCCCCTCTCCTCGACAGTGCTGCGCACCAGCGCCCGGTGCGGCTCCCCGGCCACCGGCAGACGCACGGTGATCCGGGCGCCGTCGCGCAGGTTACGGGCGGATATGCGCCCATTATGTTCCTCAACGATCTTCTTGACGATGGCGAGCCCCAGCCCGCTACCCCGGGGCTTGGTGGTGACGTAGGGCTCGAAGAGCTGATCGAGCACCGCCTCGGCGAAGCCCGGGCCGTTGTCGGTGAGGCACAGCTCCACCTGGCCGGCGTAGCGCCCGGTCCCCGTGCGCGTGGTCACGGTGAGCCGGCACGGCCGCCCCTCGCCGTCCGCCGCCTCCAGGGCGTTGCGGATGAGGTTGTTGAGCAGCTGGCGCAGCCGGCCCGGGTCCGCCCGCAGCGTCGGCAGGTCCCCGGCCAGGTCCAGGGTGAAGGCCACCTCGGTGGTGTCGTCACCGCGGTGGAGCTCGACCACGTCCTGGACCAGGGCGTTGAGGTCGACGTCCACGAGGCTCAGCCGCGGCGGGCGGGCATACTCGGAGAAGGCATTGACCATCGCCTTCATCGCGTCCACCTGCTGGATGATCGTGCGCGTGGCACGCTCCAGGCGCTCGGCGTCCTCCGCCTCCAGGCGGTCGCTGAGCTTGTGCTGGAGCCGCTCCGCGGAGAGCTGTATCGGCGTGAGCGGATTGCGGATCTCGTGGGCGAGACGCCGGGCGACCTCGCCCCAGGCGGCGTCGCGCTGGGCCTGGATGAGGGTGGTGACGTCGTCGAAGACGATGACGTGGCCGCCGGCGGTGCGCCCCCCGGGGAGGGCGGCGCCGCTGCAGATGAGCATGCGCCGGCCTTCGTCCGTATCCAGGGTGAACTCCTCGCGCCACTCGCCGCCGCCAGCGGCGGAGCGGGCCTCCACCAGCTCCACGAACGGCTCGAACGCCGGATGATTGGAGACCAGCACCCGCAGCCGCCCGCCCGCCGCCTGGGCCAGCGGCACCGAGAGGATGTCCACCGCCGCCTGGTTGTAGGTCCGCAGCCGACCGTACTGGTCCAGCGCCAGCACCCCCGAGGACAGCCGCCCGAGCACCGTCTCCAGATAGGCGCGCTGGGCCTCCGCCAGCACCTGGCCGCGGCGGGCCTCGTCCCGCGACTGCGCCACCCGGCGGCTCATCTCGTTGAACGAGCGCACCAGAAAGCCGAGCTCGTCGCGGCCGCCGTCCGGGAGCTGGGTGCCGTAGTCGCCCTCGGCGAGGGCCCGGGTGCCCTCGGCGAGGCCGCTGATCGGCGCAACCAGCCGCCGCGCCAGGTAGAACGCCGACCACACGGCGAACAGCAGCGACATCAGCAGCACCAGCGAGAGGGTGAGTATGAAACTGTCCTTGAGCGGGCCGCGCAGGTAGGCGAGCTCACGGTACTGCGCGAATGCCTGCTGCACGTCCCCGGCGAGCTCGTTGAGCCGCGGCGAGATCGGGAACAGCGCGAGCAGGAAGCGCGGGTTCTGGGGCTGCGCCGGGTTGGGCGCGGGCACCGCGGCACGGATATTCAGGCCACTGCCCTCGATGGGATCGAGACTGACGTACGGCCGGCCCTGACGGAGCTGGAGCAGGACCTCGTCCTCCGGCCGGTTGGGCAGGATGCTCTCGGTATCACGGGTGCTGGAGGCGATGATCCGGCCGTTGCTGCCGAACAGGGTGAGCTCCGCGGCGTTCATGCGCTCGCGCAGGTCGCCGATGGTGAAGGTCATGGTGCCCTCGGGCACGGTCGTGAGCTCGTCGGCCGCCGACTGCACGCGCTTGAGCAGGTCGCGCATGCGCAGGTCCAGCGACGCCTGGGACAGGCTCAGGGCATCGTCCAGGGCCTGCTCCACGCGCACGTCGAACCAGCTGTCGATGCCGCTGCGCAGGAACTGCATGGAGAAGGCGTAGACGATGAGGCCGGGGACCACGGCGAGCAGCGCGAACAGCGCCATGATCCGCCCGGTGAGGCGGCTGCCCGGGCGCGCCTCGCGCAGCGAGCGCACCAGCCGCCAGACGTTGACGCCGATGACGGTGACCAGCGCCACCAGCGCGACCGCGTTGAACAGCAGCAGCCAGCTGTAGAGCTGGCCGAACATCGCCGAGTTCTCGGTCGCGGCGTTGAGCAGATACAGCGAGACGAGCAGCGCCACGCACAGCGCAAGCCGTACGGCGCCCTCGCTCTTGAGCCGTTTCAGGAACCCTGCAATGGCCATCGCCGCCAGTCGCTCTCCAGCTGCCACTCAGGGGAGAGATAGGCCATGGAACGCAACGGCCGGGGCAGTGCGTCCGTGTCCAGGGCCGCGCGGGCGGCGACGGTGTAGCGCACGTCCGGGTCCAGTCGCGCCGCGCGCACCACCGTCACGTCCCGTATGTCGCCGGCCGCCGCCAGCAGCCGCGCCAGCGTCCGGAAGCTGCGCGGCTCGCCCTCGTCCAGGGGCAGGAGGACATAGCGCTCGCTCAGTGCATGGTACTGCAGGCGGTAGCGGTGGGAACGGCTGACCAGGGTGGCCTCCCACAGCCCCCACCACGTCGGGCGCAGCACCTCCACGTCCAGCCGGAGCTGGAGCGCGACGCCGTTACGCAGCGCCTCGCGGGCGGCGTCGCTCAGCCGGTAGTCGATGCGCGCATCGAGATACCACACGCCGTCGCGCAGGTTCAGCTCGCCGGCGCGGATGCGCACGTGGCCGTCGGCGGCGGACACCGCCGCCGGCAGTACCGCACACACCAGTGCCAGCGCCAGCGCGGCGGCGCTCAGCCACCGGCGCATGGCGACTTGTCGAAGCAGGCGTAGTAGAAGCCGTCCATCCCGCCCTCCCCCGGCAGGAGCTGATGACCGACGCCGGTGGCTCGCCCCGCCGGCAGCCCCGGCGCGACGACCCGCGCATCCGCGGTCCCGGCGGCGAAGGCCGAGGCCACCGCCTCGTTCTCGGCGTGCAGCAGCGAGCAGGTGGCGTACACCAGCCGCCCACCCGGGGCAAGCAGCGGCCAGAGCGCGCGCAGCAGCGCCGCCTGGGTCCCGGCGAGACGCGGGATGTCCGCGGCCCGCCGCAGCCACTTGATGTCCGGGTGACGGCGGATCACCCCGGTCCCCGAGCACGGCGCGTCCAGCAGGATGCGCTGGAAACGGCCCCCATCCCACCACGTCTCGGGGTGGCTTGCATCCCCGGCACACAGGCGCGCGGTCAGCCCGAGGCGCGCCAGGGTTCCGCCGACACGCTCCAGACGGCCGGCGTCGCTGTCCAGCGCCAGCACCGACAGGTCCTCGCCGCGTTCGAGCAGGTGCGCGGTCTTGCCCCCGGGGGCGGCGCAGGCATCGAGCACGCGATCCCCGGCGGCGGGGGCGAGCAGCCCGGCGGCGAACTGTGCGGCGCCGTCCTGCACCGACACCTCGCCCTCCGCGAACCCCGGCAGGGCGTTGACCGCCACCGGTGCGTCCAGCACCAGTGCCTCCGCCAGCCCCTGCAGTGGCCGCGCGGTGATACCGGCGGCGACCAGCCGGGCGGCGTAGGCCTCGCGGGTGGTGCGACGGCGGTTCACCCGCAGGGTCATGGGCGGGCGCGCCAGGCAGGCGGCGGCGACCGCGTCCCGGGCCTCGGGCCAGTCCGAGCGGATCGCCGCGTCCAGCCACTCCGGCAGCGCCGCGGCGACCGCCGGGTCCCGGTCGGCCCGTGCCAGCAGCCGCTCGCGTTCGCGCTGGAAACGCCGCAGGCAGCCGTTGACCAGCCCCGCCGCGCGCCGGCGGCCCAGGGCGCTGGTGACCGCGACGGTGGCGGAGACCGCGGCATGGGGCGGTACGCGGGTGTGCTCGAGCTGGTAGAGCCCGACCACCAGCAGCGGCTCCAGGATCCGGTCCCGGGGTCTCAGGGGCCGGCTCAGCAGGGCGTTCACCACCGCCTGCAGGCGGCGATACCAGCGCAGGCTGCCGTAGGCGAGCTCGTGGGCAAGGGCGGCATCGGCGGCACCGAGCCCCGCCTCCAGGGCCGGCAGCTCGCGGGCCAGTGACCGGCCGTGGAGCACCACCCCGGCCACCGCCTCCACAGCGGCGCGGCGGGGGGCGACGCCGGTCTCAGCCGAGCCGCTCACCGGCCTCGATCCCGACACCGTTGAGGAAGCTGGCCACCGGCTGGCGCCGGCGCCCCGGGGCCTGAACCTCCAGCAGGCGGAGCACGCCGTCACCGGTGGCGACATCGACGCCCCCGGGGGCAACGGCGATCACGGTCCCCGGCGGCACGTCCGCCCGGTCCGGCCGCACCTCTGCACGCCAGAGCCGCAGCTCGCCGTCGCCCCGGCGGGTCCGCGCCACCGGCCACGGGTCGAAGGCGCGGATACGCCGCTCGATCGCCGCCGCGGGCTCGTGCCAGTCGATCCGGGTCTCGGCAGTCTCCAGCTTGTCCGCATAGGTGACGCCGTCCTCCGGCTGTGGCCGCTCCGGCAGGCGCCCGGCGACCCAGTCCGGCAGCACCCGTGCGATCAGGGATGCGCCCATGGCGGCGAGGCGGTCGTGCAGGCTGCCGCCGGTATCCTCCGCGCCGATGGGGGTCGCCTCGCACTCGATCACCGGCCCGGTGTCGAGCCCGGCGGCCATGCGCATGATGCACACGCCGGTATGCGTATCGCCGGCGAGCAGGGCGCGCTGAATGGGGGCGGCACCGCGCCAGCGCGGCAACAGCGAGGCATGGATGTTGAGGCAGCCATGGACGGGGACGTCGAGCACTGTCCGGGACAGGATCAGCCCGTAGGCCACCACCACCATGACGTCCGGCTCGAGCGCGGCGAGGGTGGCGCGGGCATCGGCGTCACGCAGGCTCTCCGGCTGGTACACCGGGATGCCGTGCGCCTGTGCCGCCTGCTTCACCGGCGACGGCCGCAGGCGCCGGCCCCGCCCGGCCGGGCGGTCCGGCTGGGTATAGGCGGCGACCACGTTGAACCCCGCCTCGACCAGGGCGGTCAGCGCGGGAACGGAGAAATCGGGGGTACCGGCGAAGACGACTCGCAATGCTGCTCCCGTTCGCAGTGGGCGTATGGCCGTGGAGTAGGCGGGTCCGGATCGGCGGGCGCCGGTCCGGGCGGGACGGGCCGGCGCGCTCAGCCGGCCTCGCGTGCCGCCTGTCCCGCGGGCTCGCCGCGCTGCCGCGCCTGCTTCTCCAGGCGACGACGCAGGCGCTTGCGCTTGAGATCGGAGAGGTAGTCGACGAACAGCCGGCCCTCGAGGTGATCCATCTCGTGCTGGATGCACACCGCGAGCAACCCCTCGGCCTCGAGGGTGAAGGGCTCACCGTCGCGCCCGGTCGCCTCCACGGTGACGTGCTCAGCACGGCGCACCGCCTCGAAGTACTCCGGCACCGACAGGCAGCCCTCGTCGCTGACCGTCTCGCCGTCGCGGGTGGTGATCCGTGGATTGACGAACGCCAGCGGGCGGCTGCGATCCTCGGAGACATCCATGACGATGATCCGCTCGTGGACATCCACCTGGGTCGCCGCCAGGCCGATACCGGGGGCGGCGTACATCGTCTCGAACATGTCGTCGATGAGCCGGACGACGCGCTCGTCGACGGCCTCGACGGGGCTCGCCACCGTGCGCAGACGGGGATCGGGATAGTGCAGAATGTCGAGCTTGGCCATGGCGTTGGGAATCCGTTGCGGGGCGCGCAGCAACGCTGCTAATGTTACGATATCCTCAAATGAACGATCATAACGGATCCGGGGCACTGGCGGCCAGCTCGAAAGCGGCGCCGACACAGGGATTGTCCATGCTTAAGAAGACTCTCGCGTGGGCGCTCGGCGCCCTTCTGCTGAGCACCGTGGTTTCGGCGCAGGACCCCCGCATCAGGGCCGATCATCCCACCACGTATACGGTGCAGCCGGGCGACACCCTCTGGGACATCTCCGGGCGTTTCCTTACCGAGCCGTGGTACTGGCCGGAGATCTGGCACGAGAACCCGGACATCGAAAACCCCCACCTGATCTACCCGGGCGACGTGGTGCGCCTGACCCTCGTCAACGGGGAGCCGCAGCTCAGCGTCGAGCGCGGCGGCGGCACCATCAAGCTCTCCCCCGAGGTCCGCGTCGAGCAGCTCGACGACGCCATCCCGGGCATCCCCATGGAGGCGATCCGGCCCTTCCTCAGCGGTGACCGCGTTGTCGAGGCCGGCACGCTGAGCGACGCCCCTTACGTCGTGGCCGGCGGCGACGAGCGCGTGATGAGCGCCACCGGCGACCCCATCTACGTCCGCGGACTCGACGGCAGCGACGCCAACAGCTGGGACGTGGTGCGCAAGGAGCAGACCTTCCGCGACCCCGCCAGCGGCGAGGTCCTCGGCGTCCTCGCCCAGTATGCGGGCAGCGCACGGGTGCGCGAGCACGGCGACCCGGCGACGCTGGTGCTCACCGACAGCACCCGCGAGATCCTCGCCGGCGATCGTCTGCTGGAGGCGAGCGACGAGCCCTTCGACAGCCAGCTCGTGCCGGCCGCCCCGTCCCAGGACGTCGACGGCGTGATCATGGCGGTCATGGACGGCGTCAACCAGATCGGCCAGTACGATGTGGTCGCACTCAATCTCGGCAGGCGTGAGGGCATGAAGACCGGCCACGTGCTCACCGTGCTCGAGAAACCGCGCAGCGTGGAAGACCCTTACAGCAAGGACGACGAGGTGGTCACCCTGCCGGCGGAGCGCGAGGGCGTGCTGATCGTCTTCCAGGTCTTCGAGCGCATGAGCCTCGGTCTCGTCATGGAGGCGAACCGCGCCATGGCCGTCGGCGACACGGTGCGCACCCCCGAACGATGAGCCCGCCGCGCGAGCCGCGGACGGCCTGGCTGCGGCTGCTGCGCACCCCCGGGGTCGGCACCGCCACGTTCACCGCCATACTCGAGGCGTTCGCGACGCCGGAGGCCTTCCTGGACGCGGACGCCGCCACGGTCCGGGCCGCCGGCCTGAACCCGGCCCTGCGTGACGGCACGCCCGGCGCCGACGACACCGGCGTGACCGCGGACCTGGACTGGCTGGCAGGCCCGGACCACCACCTGATCACCCGCAGCGACCCCCGCTACCCCGACGGCCTGCACGCCATCGCCGATCCGCCGCCGCTGCTGTTCGTCAACGGCGACCCCGCCGTGCTCGCCCGCCCCCAGCTCGCGGTGGTGGGCAGCCGCAAGCCGAGCCGCGGCGGCGAGGACAACGCCCACGAGTTCGCGCGCTACCTCGCCGGAAGCGGGCTGACCATCACCAGCGGTCTCGCCCTGGGCATCGACGGTGCCGCCCACGCCGGCGCCCTCGCCGGCGGCGGCACGACGGTAGCGGTCACGGCCACCGGCCCGGACCGGGTCTACCCCGCACGACACCGCGACCTCGCCCGGCGGATCGCCGGCGGCGGCGCCATCGTCACCGAGCTGCCCACGGGGACCGGCGTGCGCCGTGAGCAGTTTCCCCGCCGCAACCGCCTGATCAGCGGGCTCGCCATGGGCGTGCTGGTGGTCGAGGCCGGGGTGCACAGCGGCTCGCTGCTCACCGCCCAGCACGCCCTGGAGCAGGGCCGCGAGGTGTTCGCCATCCCGGGCTCCATCCACAACCCCATGGCCCGCGGCTGTCACGCGCTGATCCGCCAGGGCGCGAAGCTGGTGGAATCGGCCCGGGACGTGTTCGACGAGCTGCCCCCGGTCGCCCTCCCCGGGGACGGCGACATCCCCGCCGATACCGGCGCCGGCGCGCCCCAGGCGGGGCTCGGCGAGGACTACGAGCAGGTGCTGGAGGCCCTCGGACACGACCCCGTGGCCTTCGACGTGCTGGCCGGGCGCACTGGATTGACGGCCGATACGCTTTCCTCCATGCTGCTGATACTCGAGCTCAAGGGGCATGTAACTGCCTGCTCCGGCGGGCGCTACGCTCGCTCCCACTGAGCACCCTTCCCCTGGTCTCTCTGGGCGCGCGGATGAAAGAGAACGTCTTCGACCTGCTCATGTACCTGTTCGAGAACTATTTCTATAACGAGGAAGAACCTCAGCCGGACAGGGACTCACTCGAATCCGAGCTCTTCGATATCGGCTTCAGCCGTACGGAGATCCGCAAGGCCTTCGAGTGGCTGGACGCACTGGCACACAGCCGCGAACTCCCCGCCGTCAGCACGAGCACCCAGCGTTGCGTGCGCGTGTTCACCGCCAGCGAGCAGGAGCGCCTCGACACGGAGATGCGCGGCTTCATGCTCTACCTGGAGCAGGTGGGCATCCTCACCGCGCACAGCCGCGAACTCGTCATCGACCGGTTGATGGCCCTCGGCGACGAGGACATCGACCTGGACACGGTAAAGTGGGTCGTGCTCATGGTGCTGTTCAGCCAGCCGGGACAGGAAGAGGCATTCGCGAGCATGGAAAACCTGGTCTTCGACGGACCCAACCAGCTCGTTCACTGATCGGCTTGAGGTTGACACGCCGAGCCGCCACGTTAGTTTCCCGGTAGATCGCGGGTCCGTCCCGACCAACTCCATCTCGGACGTCGCCGGGCGCTCCGGAGACCGAACATTCTTCTTATGGGCAAAAAACTGGTCATCGTCGAGTCGCCGGCGAAGGCGCGCACCATCAACAAGTACCTGGGCAAGGACTTCGAGGTCCTGGCCTCCTACGGCCATGTCCGCGACCTCGTCCCCAAGGAGGGGGCGGTGGATCCGAAGCACGACTTCGCGATGCGCTACCAGACCATCGAGCGCAACGCCAAGCACGTCGACGCCATCGCCAAGGCAAGCCGCAAGGCCGAGGCCATCTATCTCGCCACCGACCCCGACCGCGAGGGCGAGGCGATCTCCTGGCACCTCTACGAGCTGCTCCGGGAGAAAGGCGTCGTCGACGACAAGCCCGTGCAGCGGGTGGTGTTCTACGAGGTCACCAAGCCGGCCATACAGGAGGCCATCGAGCATCCGCGGGGCCTGTCGGAAGACCTGGTGAACGCACAGCAGGCACGCCGGGCGCTGGACTACCTGGTCGGCTTCAACCTCTCGCCGCTGCTCTGGCGCAAGATCACACCGGGCCTGTCCGCGGGCCGGGTGCAGAGTCCGGCGCTGCGCATGATCGTCGAGCGCGAGCAGGAAATCGAGGCATTCGAGCCCCAGGAGTACTGGAGCGTCGAGTCCGACCTCGACCACGAGGGCCAGGCGTTCACCGGCAAGCTCGCGCGCCTCGACGGCGAGAAGGTCGAGCAGTTCACCCTCACCAACGAAGGCCAGGCCACCGACGCCACGAAGCGCCTGGAGGCCGCGGCGGACGGCCGGCTGCACGTCAGCAGCGTCGAGAAGAAACAGCGCCGGCGCAACCCGGCCGCGCCCTTCATCACCTCGACGCTGCAGCAGGAGGCCTCGCGCAAACTGCGCTTCTCCGCCCAGCGCACCATGCGCGTCGCCCAGCAGCTCTACGAGGGCGTGGACACCGGCAGCGGCGCCATCGGCCTGATCACCTACATGCGGACGGACTCGGTGAATCTCTCTCAGGAGGCCATCGGCAATCTCCGCGGCGTGATCGCCGAGCGCTACGGCGAGAAGATGCTGCCTAAGTCACCGAACCAGTACCGCACCCGGGCCAAGAACGCCCAGGAGGCGCACGAGGGCATCCGGCCCACCGATGCACAACGGAGCCCGGAGGACCTCAAGGGCCACCTCTCCGAGGACCAGTACAAGCTCTACGACCTCATCTGGAAGCGGTCCGTGGCCTGCCAGATGATCCATGCGACCATCGACACCGTCTCCGTGGACCTCGCCGCCGGCGACGTGGGCGTGTTCCGCGCCACTGGCTCGACCATCCGCGATCCGGGCTTCATGACCGTCTACATGGAGGACACGGACGACCCCAAGGCGCCGGCCGACAACAAGGAGCGCATCCTCCCGCCCCTCGCCGAGGGCGACTGGGTCACGCTCAAGGCCATTCGCCCGGAGCAGCACTTCACCGAGCCGCCGCCGCGCTTCAGCGAGGCCTCGCTGGTGCGCGCACTCGAGGAGCGCGGCATCGGCCGGCCGTCGACCTACGCCTCGATCATCTCGACGCTCCAGCAGCGCGGCTACGTGGAGATGGACAACCGTCGCTTCCATCCCACGGACACCGGCCGGGTGGTGGCGAAGTTCCTCACCGAGCACTTCGACCGCTACGTGGACTACGACTTCACCGCACGGCTGGAGGATGACCTCGACGCCATCTCCCGCGGCGAGCGCGACTGGGTGCCGGTGCTCCACGAGTTCTGGACCCCCTTCCACGAACGCGTCGAGGACAAGGCCAACGTCTCCCGCGCAGAGGTCATGCAGGCCCGCGAGCTCGGCACCGACCCCAAGAGCGGCCGCCCGGTACAGGTACGGCTCGGGCGCTACGGACCGTTCGCGCAGATCGGGACCCGGGAAGACGAGGAGAAGCCCCGCTTCGCCAGCCTGCGCCAGGGCCAGAGCATCGACACCATCACCCTGGACGAGGCGCTGGCGCTTTTCCAGCTGCCCCGGGACCTCGGCGAGACCCCGGAGGGCGAGTCGCTGCAGGTGAATATCGGACGGTTCGGACCGTACGTGCGTTTCGGCGACAAGTTCGCCTCGCTGAAGAAGGACGACGACCCCTACACCGTCACCCGCGAGCGCGCCCTGGAGCTGGTCGCCGAGAAGAAGGAGAACGAGGCGCGGCGGACCATTCAGGAGTTCACGGACGACGGCATCCGCGTGCTGCGCGGACGGTTCGGGCCCTACGTCACCGACGGACGCAAGAACGCCAAGGTACCCAAGGAGCGCGAGCCGGAGGCCCTCACCCTGGAAGAATGCCGCGAACTCATCGCCAACGCCCCGGAAAAGAAGGGCGGCCGGCGCCGGGCCGCCGCCGGCAACAAGCGCAAGGGGCGCTGAGGCCGGCATGGACGTACGCTTCCGTCACCGCCTCGCGGCGGCCGTGCTCGACGGGGGCGGCGTGATCGCCTATCCCACCGAGGCGGTCTACGGCCTCGGCTGCGACCCATGGCAGGCGCCCGCCGTGGCCCGGCTGCTCGAGCTCAAGGACCGCCCCGTCGAGAAGGGGCTGATCCTCATCGCCGCCGACACCGGCCAGCTCCGCGACTGGGTGACCCCCGAGGCCCTGGGGGATCCACAGGTGAACGCCACCTGGCCGGGACCGGTGACCTGGATCCTGCCCGCCACCGGCGAGGCAGCGCCCTGGATCACCGGGGGACGGCCGCGGATCGCGGTCCGCATCACCGACCACGCCGATGCGGCCGCGCTGTGCCGGGCCTTCGGCGGACCGCTGGTCTCCACCAGCGCCAACCCCGGGGGCGCCGGTCCGGCGCGGAACGCGCTGCGGGTGCGCACCTACTTCGACGGCGACGTCGACCTCGTACTCGGCGGCCCCACGGGCGGCCGGGCGCGGCCCACGACCATGCTCCGCTGGCCCGACGGCGGGGTCGTACGCCATGGCTGAACGGATCACGGCGGTCATCCTCGCGGGCGGGCGCGGACAGCGCATGGGCGGCGCCGACAAGGGCCTCATCGATCTCGACGGCCGCCCCATGATCGCCCACGTCGCCGCCCGCCTGACCGGCCAGGCGGACGCGCTGGTGATCGTCGCCAACCGCAACACCGGCGAGTACGCCCGCTACGCGGACACTGTCGTCAGCGACCGTCTGCCGGACTTCGCCGGGCCCCTGGCCGGCGTACAGGCCGGGCTGGCCGCGGCGGCCCCGGGACACGCCCTGTTCGTGCCCTGCGACGCCCCGGCTCTGCCCCTGGACCTGGTACGGCGGCTGCGCGAACCGGGCGCCCCCGCAACGGTGGCCCACGACGGCCGGCGGATGCAGCCGACGTTCTCGCTGCTCGCCACCGGCATCGCCCCGGAGCTGGAGACGGCCATAGAGGAGGGCACCCGCGCCCTACACGCCTGGCTGGAACGGGCCGGGGCGGTCACGGTGGACTTCTCCGATCAGCGCGAGGCGTTCTCCAATATCAACACCGCGGCGGAGCTCGCACGCTTCCTCGGCGACCCGCCGCCACAGACCCGATAGCCACGCACGGAAGGGACCATGACCGAGCAGCCGCGCCCCGACGACGTCCGTCACTGGCTGGAGTCGCTGCAGGAGCGGATCTGCGACGCCCTGGCCGCGGCCGACGGCGCCGCCGGGTTTCACGAGGACAGCTGGCAGCGCCCCGACGGCGGCGGCGGACGCTCCCGGGTACTGGCCGGGGGTGCGGTCTTCGAGCAGGCCGGGGTGAACTTCTCCCACGTGCGCGGCGGCGAACTGCCCGCGAGCGCCTCGGCGCGGCGCCCGGAGCTCGCCGGGCGGAGCTTCCAGGCCATGGGCGTGTCCCTGGTGGTGCATCCGGAGAACCCCCACGTGCCCACCTCCCACGCCAACGTGCGCTTCTTCGTCGCCGAACACCCCGAGGCCGAGCCGGTGTGGTGGTTCGGCGGCGGCTTCGACCTGACCCCCTACTACCCGGTCCGCGAGGACGTGCTGCACTGGCACCGCACGGCCCGCGCGGCCTGCGAGCCCTTCGACACCGGGCTGTATCCGCGCCTGCGGCGCTGGTGCGACGACTACTTCCACCTGCCCCACCGCGGCGAGCAGCGCGGCGTCGGCGGGCTGTTCTTCGACGACTTCGACGAGGGCGGCTTCGAGCACGCCTTCGGCCTCACCCGCTCGGTGGGCGAGGCCTACCTCGAGGCCTACCTTCCCATCGTCGAGCGCCGCCGCCACACCCCCTGGGACGAGGCCCAGCGCCGCTTCCAGCTCTACCGGCGCGGGCGCTACGTGGAGTTCAACCTGCTCTTCGACCGCGGCACCCAGTTCGGCATCCAGTCCGGCGGGCGCACCGAATCCATCCTCATGTCCCTGCCGCCGCTGGCGCGCTGGCAGTACGGCTATCGTCCGACCCCGGGCACGCCGGAGGCGGCCCTCACCGACTACTGGCTCCAGCCCCGGGACTGGCTGACAGAGGGGTAGCGGCAAAGGGCGGACTTTTTCCGCTGCGGCGCAGCATAACGCCTGTTAACCCGACGTCAACCTGTAACCCATTGTTTTTCATGAGTGCCCGTAGGATGGCTGGCGCTGACGTCACATGATTTGTGACATAAAAGAATTAATAAACTGACGACACCGCCCTCGCCGTTACGGTAGCTTTGGACGCGCACACGTCGTACGGCTCCGGAATCGATTTCCGCAGCGCAACATTGCGGCCGGTCCGCAGCCGCGACCCAGTGTCTATACTCGACGTCAGCAAAGGCCCCCGCAGACCGGGGGGCGAAAGCCATCGCGGCGCGCGGCGATCCCGCGACGACCGCTGCCGCACAATGATAAACGTGCCACGGAACGCGGCCGCACGCGGCGATACCAGAGGTGAGACAATGGCTGCACTCAGGCAACACACGCCCATCCCCGGCGATGACGATCCCCAGGAGACCCAGGAGTGGATGGAGGCGCTCGAGGCGGTGCTCGAGTACGAGGGCACCGATCGCGCCCACTTCCTGCTCGAGGCCCTCGTGGACAAGACCCGCCGCCGGGGCGGTCAGCTCCCGTTCAAGGCGACCACCGCCTACCAGAACACGATTCCACCGCAGCACGAGGAGAAGTCCCCGGGCGACGCCGCCCTGGAGTGGCGCATCCGCTCGCTGCTGCGCTGGAACGCCATGGCGATGGTCGTGCAGGCCAACAAGGACCGCGAGGGCATCGGCGGCCACATCGCCAGCTACGCCTCCTCGGCCACGCTCTACGAGGTCGGCTTCAACCACTTCTGGCGCGCCCCCTCCAAGGACCACGGCGGTGACCTGATCTTCATCCAGGGCCACTCCGCGCCGGGCATCTATGCCCGTGCCTACCTCGAGGGGCGGCTCAGCGAGGACCGGCTGCACAAGTTCCGCTCCGATCTCTCGGAGGGCGGGCTGTCGTCCTATCCGCACCCGTGGCTGATGCCCGACTTCTGGCAGCTGCCCACCGTGTCCATGGGCCTCGGCCCGATCATGGGCGTCTACCAGGCACGTTTCCTCAAGTATCTCCACAACCGCGGCATCGCCAACACCGAGGACCGCAAGGTCTGGGTCTTCTGCGGTGACGGCGAGATGGACGAGCCGGAATCGCTCGGCGCCATCGGCGTGGCGGCCCGCGAGGGGCTCGACAACCTCATCTTCGTGGTCAATTGCAACCTCCAGCGCCTGGACGGCCCGGTGCGCGGCAACGGCAAGATCATCCAGGAGCTCGAGGGCGAGTTCCGCGGCGCGGGCTGGAACGTGCTCAAGGTGATCTGGGGCTCCTACTGGGACCCGCTGCTCGCCCGCGACACCAAGGGGCTGCTGCGCCGGCGCATGGAGGAATGCGTCGACGGCGAGTACCAGAACTTCAAGGCCAAGGGCGGCGCCTACACCCGTGAGCACTTCTTCGGGAAGTATCCCGAGCTCAAGGAGATGGTCGCCAACATGACCGACGAGGACGTCTGGCGGCTCAACCGCGGCGGCCACGACCCGCACAAGATCTACGCCGCCTACGCCGCCGCCACCAAGCACAAGGGCGAGCCGACCGTCATCCTCGCCAAGACGGTCAAGGGCTACGGCATGGGCGAGGCCGGCGAGGGCCAGAACATCACCCACCAGCAGAAGAAGATGGCCGAGGACGCCCTGAAGGCCTTCCGCGACCGCTTCCAGATCCCGGTGCCGGACGACAAGGTCGCCGAGGCGCCATTCTACAAGCCCGCGGACGACAGCCCGGAGATGCGCTACCTCCACGAGCGCCGCCAGGCCCTGGGCGGTTATCTGCCCGAGCGCCACGAGGACGCCCCGGCGCTGACCATCCCGGATCTGGACGCCTTCGAGGTGCTGCTCAAGGACAGCGGCGATCGCGAGATGTCCACCACCATGGCGTTCGTGCGGGCACTGGCGGTCATCGGCCGCAACAAGACCTTGGCACGGCACCTGGTGCCCATCGTCCCCGACGAGGCCCGGACCTTCGGCATGGAGGGGCTGTTCCGCCAGCTCGGCATCTACTCGCCCAAGGGCCAGCTCTACGAGCCCCAGGATGCCGACCAGCTGATGTACTACCGCGAGGACAAGAAGGGCCAGATCCTCCAGGAGGGGATCAACGAGGCCGGCGCCATGTCCTCGTGGATCGCCGCGGCCACCTCGTACGCCAACAACGGCATCGAGATGATCCCGTTCTTCGCCTACTACTCCATGTTCGGCTACCAGCGCACCGGCGACCTCTGGTGGGCGGCCGGCGACATGCAGGCGAAGGGCTTCCTCATGGGCGGCACCGCCGGACGGACCACGCTCAACGGTGAGGGCCTGCAGCACGAGGACGGCCACAGCCACCTGCTGACCTCGGTAATCCCGAACTGCATCTCCTACGACCCCACGTTCGCCTACGAGATGGCGGTGATCATCCAGGACGGGCTGCGGCGGATGTACCGGGACCAGGAGAAGGTCTTCTACTACATCACCATGCTCAACGAGAACTACCACCAGCCGGCGATGCCCGAGGGCGCCGAGGAAGGCATCCGGCGGGGCATGTATCTCTTCCAGCGTGGCGGGGACGCGGACAACCGGGTCCAGCTCATGGGCTCCGGGCCGATCCTGCGGGAGGTCATCGCCGCGGCGGACATGCTGCGCGACGACTGGGGCGTGGCCGCGGACGTCTGGAGCTGCCCGTCGTTCACGGAGCTGCGCCGCGACGGCATCGACTGCGAGCGCTGGAACATGCTCCACCCGGGCGAGACCCCGCGTCAGAGCTGGGTGGCACGGCAGCTCGAGGGGCATGACGGCCCGGCGGTCGCCGCCACCGACTACTTGCGCGCCTTCGCCGACCAGATCCGGCCCTACGTCGACCGGCGCTACACCGTACTCGGCACCGACGGCTTCGGCCGCTCGGACACCCGCGAGCGGCTGCGCCACTTCTTCGAGGTCGATCGCTACTACGTCACGGTGGCCGCGCTCAAGGCCCTCGCCGACGAGGGCCGGCTGAACGCCGATACCGTGCAGCAGGCCATCGCGCACTACGACATCGACCCGGACGCGCCCAACCCGGTCACGGTCTGACCCCGTGCCGATTCCCCCGGCGGCCGCGGCCGCCGGGGCCGTCCGCGCGCCCGCAGCCGATCTGGAGGAACACCCGTGGCTGACACGAAGGAAATCAAGGTCCCCGACATCGGTGACTTCGACGAGGTCGACGTCATCGAGGTCCTGGTCAAACCCGGCGACACCGTCGAGGCGGAAGACTCGCTGATCACCCTGGAGTCCGACAAGGCCACCATGGAGGTGCCCTGCCCCGAGGCCGGCCGGGTCGCGGAGGTCCTGGTCTCCGCCGGCGACAAGGTCGCCGAGGGCACTGCCGTCATCACCCTGGAGGTGGCGGAGGCCGCCGGCGGCTCCGGCGACGACACCGGGACGACGGATACCACGGCGGCCCCGGAAGGGGGCACCGACTCCGCACCCGCCGCCTCCGGCAGTGAGGACGCCGGCGGCAGCAGCGCCGGTAGTGACGGCGGCACCGAGACCGTCACCGTGCCGGACATCGGTGACTTCGACGAGGTCGACGTCATCGAGGTCCTGGTCAAGCCCGGCGATACCGTCGAGGCCGAGGACTCGCTCATCACCCTGGAGTCCGACAAGGCCACCATGGAGGTCCCGGCGCCGCGGGGCGGGCGGATCGCCGAGGTCCTCGTCGCCGCCGGCGACAAGGTCTCCGAGGGCACCGCCATCGTCACCCTGGAGGGCGGCGCGCCGGCGAAGGCCGCGGACAGGGCGGAATCCAAACCCGCGGGTGACGAGCCGGAGACCGCCGCACAGGCGACCGGCTCGGAACCAGAGACCGGGGGGCCCGAGGAATCCGATGAGGGCGAAAGCGAAGTCCTCCCAGGCCCCAGCGCCGGACGCTCGCTGGAGGCCGATCACGAGCCCATCGAGCGGCCGATCGAGCCCGAGCGCCAGCGCCTCGCCCACGCGAGCCCGTCGGTGCGGCGCTTCGCCCGCGAGCTGGGCGTCGACCTCGGCACGGTGCAGGGCAGCGGACGCAAGGGCCGGATCACCCACGACGACGTCCGCGGCTTCGTCAAACGCGCGCTGCAGGGCGCCGGCACCGGGGCCGCCGCGCCGTCGGCCCAGGCCCCGGCCCAGGGTGGCATGGGCATCCCGCCCATCCCGGAGGTGGACTTCTCGAAGTTCGGCGAGGTCGAGGAGCGGCCGCTGTCGCGGATCAAGCAGAAGAGCGGCCCGCACCTGCACCGCAGCTGGCTCAACGTGCCCCACGTCACCCAGTTCGACGAGGCGGACATCACCGAGATGGAGGCCTTCCGCAAGGCCGAGAAGGCCGCCGCCGAGGAGCGCGGCGTCAAGCTCACGCCGCTGGCCTTCCTGGTGAAGGCCTCGGCGGCCGCGCTGCAGCGCTTCCCGGAGTTCAACAGCTCGCTCAAGCCCTCCGGCGACGCCCTCATCGTCAAGCACTACATCAACGTCGGCGTCGCCGTGGACACGCCCAACGGGCTGGTGGTACCGGTGGTCAAGGACGCCGACCGCAAGGGCATCTACGAGATCGCCGGCGACCTCGCCGAGCTCTCGACCAAGGCCCGGGACGGCAAGCTCGGCGCGGGCGACATGCAGGGTGGCACCTTCAGCATCTCCAGCCTCGGCGGGATCGGCGGCACGGCCTTCACGCCCATCGTCAACGCCCCCGAGGTGGCGATCCTCGGCGTGTCCAAGTCGAGCACCAAGCCGGTGTGGAACGGCAGCGAGTTCGCCCCGCGGCTGATGCTGCCGCTGTCGCTGTCCTACGATCACCGGGTGATCGACGGCGCCGCCGCCGCGCGGTTCACCAGTTACCTCGCGCAGCTGCTCGCCGACCTGCGGCGACTGGTGCTGTAACACCCGCCCGGCGACGGGCACGGGGAATTCCGCGGGCGCGCTTGCAGGCGCGCCCCCGCCAGGAGGAAAGACACGCCATGGCAGACGCAAAGGAAGTGAAGGTCCCGGACATCGGCGACTTCGACGCGGTCGACGTCATCGAGGTCCTGGTCAAGCCCGGCGATACCGTCGAGGCCGAGGACTCGCTCATCACCCTGGAGTCCGACAAGGCCACCATGGAGGTCCCGGCACCGTTCGCGGGCCGGATCAGCGAGCTCCGCATCGGCGTGGGCGACAAGGTCGCCGAGGGGGACGTCATCCTGCTCGCCGAGCCGTCGGGGGATGCCGGAGAGGCGGAAACCGGCGACGGGGGCGGTACCGACAGCGCCGGGGGCAGCGGTGAGACCGCGTCCGCCGGGGACGCCGGGCAGGCGGCCCCGCCCGCGCCGCAGCCCGCCTCCGCGGGCGATGCCCCGGCGGACGCCGACTGCGACGTGGTCGTCGTCGGCGCCGGCCCCGGCGGCTACACCGCGGCCTTCCGCGCCGCGGACCTGGGCCTGAAGACGGTACTGATCGAGCGCTATCTCAGCCTCGGCGGCGTGTGCCTCAACGTCGGCTGCATCCCCTCCAAGGCCCTGCTCCACGCCGGCGCCCTGCTCGAGGAGACCCGCCACTTCGCCGAACACGGCATCACCTTCGGCGAGCCCGAGATCGACACCGCGAAGCTCGGCGAGTGGAAGGACAGCGTCGTCGGCAAGCTCACCGGCGGCCTCAAGGGCATGGCCAAGCAGCGCAAGGTCGAGGTGGTCCACGGCGCCGCCGAGTTCGCCGGCAGCCACGAGCTGACCGTGCGCGGCGACGACGGCGAGCGCCGGATCCGCTTCCGCAACTGCATCATCGCCGCCGGCTCGCGGCCGGTGGCGCCGCCGGGCTTCGACCTGGACCACCCCCGGATCATGGACTCCACCGACGCCCTCAAGCTCGAGGACGTGCCGGAGCGGCTACTGGTGGTCGGCGGCGGCATCATCGGTCTGGAGATGGGCAGCGTCTATCACGCCCTGGGCTCGAAGGTGACCGTGGTCGAGATGCTCGACCGCATCATGGCCGGCGGCGATCCGGACATCGTCAAGGTCTACCGCAAGCGCATCGACAAGAGCTACGAGAACATCTTCCTGGAGAGCAAGGTCACCGCCATCGAACCGGACGACGACGGCGTGACCGTGCACTTCGAGGGCGAGAAGGCACCGGAGAGCGACCGCTTCGACCGGGTGCTGGTCTCCGTGGGGCGCCGCCCCAACAGCGACCGGCTCAACCTGGAGGCTGCAGGCGTCGGCCTCGACGAGCGCGGCTGCATCCCCGTCAACGAGCACCAGCAGACCAGCGTCGCCCACATCTACGCCATCGGCGACATCGTCGGCCAGCCCATGCTCGCCCACAAGGCCACCCACGAAGGCAAGGTCGCGGCGGAGTGCTGCGCCGGCGAGAAGAGTGCCTTCGACGCCCGGGTGATCCCGTCCGTGGCCTACACCAACCCGGAGGTGGCCTGGGTCGGCGTGACCGAGGAGCAGGCCAAGGCCGAGGGCCTGGAGATCGAGAAGGCGCAGTTCCCGTGGGCCGCCAACGGCCGCGCTCTGAGCCTGGACGCCAGCGACGGCGTCACCAAGCTGATCTTCGACGCGAAGAGCGAGCGCATCATCGGCGGCTCCATCGTCGGCCCCAACGCCGGCGACCTCATCTCCGAGGTCTGCCTCGCCATCGAGATGGGCGCGGACTGCCACGACATCGGGCTGACGGTGCACCCGCACCCGACGCTCTCGGAGACCGTGGCGATGGCCGCCGAGGCGGCCGCTGGCACGCTCACGGACCTGTACATGCCGAAGAAGAAGAAATGACCCCGGCGGGCCGGGCGTCACCCGTGCGCGAAGGCGTCCAGGCGGGCGATGAGCTCGTCGGTCTTCGCGCGCATCAGCGCCCGGTCCCCGCGCGTCTCCACGTTCAGCCGCACCACCGGCTCGGTGTTGGACATGCGCAGGTTGAACCGCCAGTCGGCGAACTCGATGCTCACCCCGTCGGTGTGGTCGACGGCGACGGCCTCCGCCCCGTACTCCGCCTCCACCGCCGCGATCGCCGCCGCCGGGTCGGCGATCTCACGGTTGATCTCGCCGCTCGCCGGAAAGCGCGCGATGCGCTCGTCGACCAGCTGCGAGAGCGGCTTGCCGGTGCGGCCAATGAGCTCGGCGACCAGCAGCCAGGGCAGCATGCCGCTGTCGCAGTAGGCGAAGTCACGGAAGTAGTGATGGGCGCTCATCTCGCCGCCGTAGATGGCATCCTCGGCGCGCATACGCTCCTTGATGAAGGCATGCCCGGTCTTGCACTGCACCGCCTCGCCGCCGAAGGTCCGGCACAGGTCGATGGTGTTCCAGGTCAGGCGCGGGTCGTGGATGATCCGCTCCCCCGGGCTGCGGCGCAGGAACAGCTCGGCGAGCAGGCCGACGATGTAGTAGCCCTCGATGAACCGGCCCTGCTCGTCGAAGAAGAAGCAGCGGTCGAAGTCGCCGTCCCAGGCCACCCCCAGGTCGGCGCCGCTGTCCGTCACCGCGGCGGCGGTGACCGCGCGGCTCGCCTCGACCAGCGGATTGGGCACCCCGTTGGGGAAGTGTCCATCCGGCTCGTGGTGGACGCGCACGAACCCGAACGGCAGGCGCGGCGCGAGGGCATCCACCACCGCCCCGGCGCCGCCGTTGCCGGCATTGACCACCACCGTCAGTGGCGCCAGCGTCGCCGTGTCGATGCTGCCGAGCAGGTGCTCGACGTAGTCCGGCCGGTGATCGAAGGCCTCCAGGGTGCCGCGTCGCGGGCGCACCGCGAGCTCGGGGCCGGCGGCGAGGCGCTCGATGTCGCCGAGGCCGCTGTCGCCGCTGATCGGCCGCGCGCCCTCGCGCACCAGCTTCATGCCGTTGTGGTCCCGCGGGTTGTGGCTCGCGGTGACCATGATCCCGCCGTCGAGGCCGTAGTGGAAGGTGGCGAAGTAGACCTCCTCCGTACCGACGACGCCGATATCGAGGACGTACACGCCGCCGTCGCGAAGGCCGTCCGCGACCGCCGCGGCGATCTCCGGGCTGGACAGCCGGATGTCGCGCCCGAGCGCGACCCGGCCGGGGCTGAGCGCCTCGGCGTAGGCGCGCCCGATGCGCCGCGCGAGCCCGGCATCCAGGTCGTCCGGCACCCGGCCGCGGATATCGTAGGCCTTGAAGCATCCCAGCAGTTCGCTCATGACGTCCTCGCTCGGCTGAAGGGCGGAGTTGAGGCGGGCAGTTTACCCGGCGGCGGCGCCCCGGCTGCAACGCGGACCACGACAGGACCGGCATCGACTGGCCGGGAGGCGCGCCGGTGAGCCGTTTCGCGCGGATTGTCGCCACCGGCCGTCACCTCCCCACCGAGCGTGTGAGCAACGCCGACCTGCTCGAGCGCCTGGGCGAGGCGCACGCCGGGCGCCTCGCCCGCTTCGAGTCGGGATCGGGCATCCACGCGCGCTACCGCGCCGCCCCCGGCGAGGCCACCTCCGACCTCGCCGCCGCCGCCGCGCGGCAGGCGCTGGCACGCGCGGACCTGGCCCCGACGGACGTCGACATGATCCTCGTGGGCACGGACACCCCGGACTTCCCCACACCGGCGACCAGCACCGTGCTCCAGGCCAAGCTCGGCGCCCACCAGGCCGGCACCTTCGACATCGGCTGTGCGTGCGCCTCCTTCCCCACCGCGCTCGCCACCGCGCAGGGGCTGATCGCGACCAACACCGGCGTGGACACGGTACTGGTGGTGGGGGCCTATCTCATGAGCCGGCATACCGCCGACGACGACCCCATGGGATTCTTCTACGGCGACGGCGCCGGCGCGGCGGTGGTCACCGCCGGCGACCGGCCCGGCGTGCTCGGGGCGGCCTTCGAGGCGGACGGGCGCTACGCCGACTACTGGGGCATCGACGCCGGGGGCACCGTCGAGCCCGCCTCCGCGGCGGCCGTTGCCGCCGGGCGACACCGCGTCCGGGTCAAGCACCGCTACCCGCCGGAGGTCAACGAGACCGGCTGGCCGCGCCTCGTGCGGCGCCTGGTCGCCCGCTGCGGCCTGGCGGTGGCGGACATCGACCACGTGATCTTCACCCAGATCAACCGCTGCACCATCGAGCACGCGTGTGCGGCGCTGGGGCTGACACCCGAGCGCGCGGTGATGATCATGGGCGAGTGCGGCTACACCGGCTCCGCGTGCGTGCCCATGGCGCTCGACCACCTCCTTGGCAGCGGCCGCGCCGCCGCCGGGGACCGGGTCGTGCTGCTCGGCTCCGGCGTGGGCTACAACATGGCCGCCGTGGCCCTGGAGATCGGCAGCGACGCCCTGCGCGCCAATCCGGGGTGACGGCGGGACACGCAGGCGCGTCACGGCGCTACACTGGCAGCAGGCCGCCACCGGATAAAGGCGGTTCCCGTGGAAAGCAGGGGGTACGATGCGACAGGCGAGCGAAGAAAAAGCCCGGGAAGAAGTCATCGACACCATCGCCGGGCGCGTCGGCGAGCGCTGGAGCGGCGAGGACGCGCCGCTGGTGGAGACGTTCGTGCGCCAGTACTTCGAGGGGGCGGCACCGGAGGACGTGATCGACCGCCGCCCGGACGACCTCTACGGCGCCGCGCTGTGCCACTGGAACCTGGGCGAGGTCCGCGCCCCCGAGCAGGTCCATATCCGCGTCTACAATCCGGACGCGGAGCAGAACGGCTGGCAGTCGACCCACACGGTCTGCGAGGTCGTCGCCCCGGACATGCCGTTCCTGGTGGATTCGGTGTCCATGGCGCTGAACCGCCTGGGGCTGACCATCCACCTGATCATCCACCCGGTGCTCACGGTGCGCCGCGGCGAGGACCACCGGGTCGCCGAGATCCCCGACGTGCAGCAGGCCGAGGGCGCCGGCCCCGAGGCATGGATGCACTTCGAGGTGGACCGCCAGAGCGACCAGGACGACCTCGAACGCATCCGCGGCGACATCGCCTCCGTGATCGAGGACGTGCGCCTTGCCGTGGGTGACTGGCGCTCCATCCTGGGCCGCCTCGAGGAGGCGATGCGCGAGCTCGAAAGCCGCCCGCCGCCCATCGACGCGGACCGGCTGGAGGAGGTCTCGGCGTTCCTGCGCTGGATCCACGACGATCACTTCACCCTGCTTGGCTACCGGCGCTACGAGCTGTCCCGCAAGGGCCGCCGCGACGAGCTGCGCGCGGTCGCCGACTCCGGCCTGGGCATCCTGCGCGCGCACAGCGGCGACGAACGCTCGGAGAGCTTCGCGGCCCTGCCCGCCTCGGTTAAGGCGCTGGCCCGCGACCCCGAACCGCTGGTGCTGACCAAGTCCAACAGCCGCGCCACCGTCCACCGCCCGGGCTACATGGACTACATCGGCATCAAGCGCTTCGACGCGAACGGCGAGGTGATCGGCGAGCACCGCTTCCTCGGGCTGTTCACCTCCGCGGCCTATCACCGCAGCCCGCGCACCATCCCGCTGCTGCGCCGCAAGATCGAGCAGATCCTCGAGCAGGCCAACCTCCGGCCCAACAGCCACGCGGGCAAGGCGCTGATCAACATCCTCGAGACCCATCCGCGGGACGAGCTCTTCCAGGCCTCCACCGACGAGCTCTACGAGACCGCCAAGGGCATCCTGCACCTGCAGGAGCGCCAGCGCGTGCGGCTGTTCGTGCGCTACGACACCTTCCGCCGCTTCGTCTCCTGCCTCGTCTACGCCCCCCGGGAGCGCTACAACACGGACGTGCGCGAGCGCATGCAGTCGATCCTGGTCGACACCTTCTCCGCCGAGAACGCCGAGTTCTCGGTCCAGCTCTCCGAG
>NZ_WNXE01000025.1:27709-35428 GCF_010993615.1 Arhodomonas sp. KWT
ATGCCCTGCCGGTGCTCGAGCACATGGGCGTGGAGGTCGTCGACGAGCGCCCCTACGAGGTACACCTGCAGCGCGGCGGCATCGCCTACATCCACGACTTCGGCCTGCGCTACGCGAGCGCCGGCCAGCGCGAGCCGGAGAACATCCGCACGCACTTCCAGGACGCCTTCTCCGCGGTCTGGCACCGCCGCGCCGAGGACGACGGCTTCAACCGCCTGGTCCTCGCCGCCGGGCTGACCTGGGAGCAGATCGTGATCCTGCGCGCCTATGCGCGCTACCTCCGCCAGGCCGGCCTGCCGTTCAGCCAGCAGTACCTGGAGGAGACCTTCGCCAACAACGCCACCATCACCCGGCGGCTTGCCCGGCTGTTCGCCGCCCGCCTCGATCCGGACAGCGCCGACGAATCCGCGGCAGCGGCCCTGGGCGAGGAGATCGAGGGCCTGCTCGAGGAGGTCACCAGCCTCGACGAGGACCGCATCCTGCGCCGCATGCTCGCCGCGGTGCAGGCCACTCTGCGCACCAATTTCTACCGCCGTGACAGCGAGGGCCGGCGGCGGGAGTTCGTCTCCCTCAAGCTCGACCCCCGGGCCATCCCCGGCGTGCCCAAGCCGGTGCCGGCCTACGAGATCTTCGTGTACTCGCCGCGGGTCGAGGGCGTGCACCTGCGCGGCGGCAAGGTCGCCCGCGGCGGCATCCGCTGGTCCGACCGCCGCGAGGACTACCGCACCGAGATCCTCGGGCTGATGAAGGCACAGATGGTCAAGAACGCCGTCATCGTGCCCATGGGCGCGAAGGGCGGGTTCGTCTGCAAGCAGCTGCCCGAGGACCGGCAGGCCGCCGCGGACGAGGTCCTCGCCGGCTACCGCATCTTCATTCGCGCCCTGCTCGACGTCACCGACAACATCGCCGCCGGCGAGGTCAGCCCGCCGCCGCAGGTGCTGCGCCACGACGACGACGACCCGTACCTGGTAGTCGCCGCGGACAAGGGCACGGCCACGTTCTCGGACTACGCCAACGAGCTCTCCGACGAATACGGCTTCTGGCTCGGCGACGCCTTCGCCTCCGGCGGCTCCAGCGGCTACGACCACAAGAAGATGGCGATCACCGCCCGCGGCGCCTGGGTCGCCGTGCAGCGCCACTTCCGCGAGCTCGGCCGCGACATCCAGAGCGAGCCGTTCACCGCCGTGGGCATCGGCGACATGTCCGGCGACGTATTCGGCAACGGCATGCTGCTCTCCGAACAGACACGGCTGATTGCCGCCTTCGATCACCGTCACATCTTCATCGACCCGGACCCGGACCCGGAGACGGGCTACGCCGAGCGCCAGCGGCTGTTCGGCCTGGCCCGCTCGAGCTGGGAGGACTACGACCGCAGCCGGATCTCCACCGGCGGCGGCGTATGGCCCCGCTCGGCCAAGTCCATCCAGCTCTCGGCGGCCGCCCGGCAGGCACTCGGCATCAGCGGCGGCGAGCGGCTCACCCCGCTGGAGGTGATCTCGGCGATCCTGCGCGCGCCGGTGGACCTGCTCTGGAACGGCGGCATCGGCACCTATATCAAGGCCTCCGGCGAGTCCCACCAGGACGTCGGCGACAAGGCCAACGACGCCCTGCGCGTCGATGCCGACGAGCTGCGCTGCCAGGCCGTGGGCGAGGGCGGCAACCTCGGCCTCACCCAGCTCGCGCGGGTGGAGTTCGCGATGCATGGCGGGCGGGTCAACTCCGACGCCATCGACAACTCCGGCGGCGTGGACTGCTCGGACCACGAGGTCAACATCAAGATCCTGCTCAACCGCACCGTCGACGACGGCGACCTCACCACCAAGCAGCGCAACCGCCTGCTCGCGGACATGACCGACGAGGTCGCCCGCCTGGTGCTGGCCAACAACTACCGCCAGACCCAGGGCCTGTCGCTGCTCCAGCATCACGCCGCGGAGCTGATCGACGAGCACGGGCGGTTCATGCGCGAGCTCGAACGCGGCGGCCGGCTGGACCGCACGGTCGAGCACCTGCCCGACGACGAGGGGCTCGTGGAACGGGGCAAGGCCGGCGGCGGACTTACCCGCCCGGAGCTCGCGGTGCTGCTCGCCTACGCCAAGATCGAGGCCTACCCGGAGCTGCTCGGCTCCGAGCTGGTCGCCAGCGACTACCTCACCGCCGAGCTCATGCGCTACTTCCCGCAGCCCCTGCGCGAGCGCTTCCGCGAGCGGATCGAGGGCCACCCGCTGCGCGCCGAGATCACCGCGACGGTGGTGACCAACCACATCCTCAATCGCATGGGCGCGACCTTCCTCTTCCGCATCCGTGCGCGCACGGGCGTGGACGCGGCAGACGCCGCCCGCGCGTACTTCGCCGCGCGGGACATCTTCGGGCTGCGCGAGCTCTGGCACGAGGTGGACGCCCTGGACAACCGCGTCCCGGCGACCACCCAGCTCCGGCTGCTGGAGGCGCTGTGCGAGCTCCAGGAACGGGCCACGCTGTGGCTGCTGCGCAACCTGCCCTCGCCGCTGGACATCGAGGAGACCGTCGCCCGCATCTCGCCGGCGGTGCGCCACCTCGGCGAGACCCTGGACGAACTGCTGCCCGAGGAGGACCGCGGCCTGCTGGAGACCGAGGTCGGACACCACACCGAGGAGGGCGTACCCGAGGCACTGGCCCGCCGTGTCGCCCGGCTGGACGCACTCTACGCCGCGCTCGACCTGGTCAAGGTCGCCAGCGACACCGGTGCGCGCCTGCGCGAGGCCGCGGAAGTCTACTACACCGCCGGCACACGCCTGGAGCTGGGCTGGCTGCGTGAGGCGATCACCGAGCACCGCGTGGATGATCCCTGGCAGGAGCGCTACCGCGCGGGCATGGAGGAGGAATTCTTCGTCCAGCTCCGGCGCATGGCCGTGCGCGTGCTGCGCAGCGGCGACAGCGACACCCCGGCGGCCGAACGCCTGGAGCGCTGGATCGGGGACAACCAGGCCATGGTCGAACGCCTCGCCCAGACCATCACCGAGCTGCGCAAGGCCGCGCAGGTCGACCTGCCCATGCTCGGGGTCGCGCTCCAGGAGCTGCGCAACCTCGGCCAGGCCGGTGCCGCCCAGCAGCTCGTCACCGGCGAACCCGCATGAACGAGGGACCATGAACGACGACATCATCGAGCTCCACCGTGAGGTCAGCGGCGAGGGCGCGCCGCTGGTCCTGCTCCACGGCCTCTACGGCTCCGGGGCCAACTGGCGCCGCTATGCCCGGCGCTGGTCCCGGGACCACCGGGTGATCGTGCCCGACCTGCGCAACCACGGCCGTTCGCCGCACAGCGGGCGCATGGACTACCCGGCCATGGCCGCGGACGTGGCCCGCATGCTCGAGGCCGAAACGGAGGGCCCGGCGGTGGTGCTCGGTCACAGCATGGGGGGCAAGGTCGCGATGGCGCTGGCCCTGACCCGCCCGGCGCTCGTCCGCGGGCTGATCGTCGCCGACATCGCGCCGGTGGCCTACGCCGACAACGACCACGACGCCATCATCGCCGCCATGCAGGCGGTGGAGCTGGCGGACGTGGGCAGCCGCAGCGACGCCGACCGCCAGCTCGCGGCGCGTATCGACAGCCAGGCCATCCGGCAGTTCCTGCTCACCAACCTGGAACGCGCCGACGGCGGCTGGGACTGGCGGCTGCCGCTGGCGATCCTGCGCCGGGCACTGCCCGACATCCTCGGCTGGCCGGCGCTCGACGGCCGCTGGGACGGCCCGGCACTGTTCGTCCACGGCGGACGCTCGCCGTACGTGGATGACGACGGTCGCCGGGCCATCGCCGGATACTTCCCGAACCACGAAGTGGAAACGCTACCCGAAGCAGGCCATTGGCTTCATGTCGAGGCGCCGGAGGCGTTTACCGGGGCCGTGGAGGGCTACCTGGCCGATCGACTTTGAAAAAATGGAAAATATTTCTATAAATTGGAGGAGGTGGTTGTCGAACGGCCCCCGGCCGTATAATCGCCCGCCTCGCCCATCGCTCGACGTCACTGGGGAATCAAGGTAACCACACAATGTCCGAAGACTTTCGCAAGAGCGCGCTCGAATACCACCGCAACCCCGTCCCGGGCAAGATCGCGGTCACGCCGACCAAGCCGCTGGCGAACCAGCGCGACCTCGCCCTCGCCTACTCGCCGGGGGTGGCCGCCGCCTGCGAGGAGATCGTGGAGAACCCCGATGCGGCCGCCGAGTACACCGCACGCGGCAACCTCGTGGGCGTGGTGACCAACGGCACCGCGGTGCTCGGGCTGGGCGCCATCGGGCCGCTGGCTGCCAAGCCGGTGATGGAGGGCAAGGGCGTGCTGTTCAAGAAGTTCGCCGGCATCGATGTCTTCGACATCGAGGTCGACGAGCGCGACCCGGACCGCCTGGTCGAGATCATCGCCTCGCTGGAGCCCACCTTCGGCGGCATCAACCTGGAGGACATCAAGGCGCCCGAGTGCTTCCAGGTCGAGGAGCAGCTGCGCGAGCGCATGAACATCCCGGTCTTCCACGACGACCAGCACGGCACCGCGATCACCGCCGCGGCGGCGATCTACAACGGCCTGCGGGTGGTCGAGAAGCGCTTCGAGGACGTCAAGCTGGTCGCCTCCGGCGCCGGCGCCTCCGCCATCGCCTGCCTCGATCTTCTGGTCTCGATGGGTCTCAAGCCCGAGAACATCATCGTCAACGACTCCAAGGGCACCGTCTACAAGGGCCGCAAGGAGTACATGGACCCCCGCAAGGAGGTCTATGCCGCGGAGACCGACGCCCGCACCCTGGGCGAGGCGATCGAGGGCGCGGACATCTTCCTCGGCCTGTCGGCACCGGGCGTGCTCAAGCCGGAGATGGTCGAGCGCATGGCCGAGCGGCCGCTGATCCTGGCGCTCGCCAACCCGACCCCGGAGATCCTGCCCGAGGAGGCGCAGGAGGTCCGCCCGGACGCGGTGCTCGCCACCGGCCGCTCGGACTACCCCAACCAGGTCAACAACGTCCTGTGCTTCCCCTTCATCTTCCGCGGCGCACTGGACGTGGGCGCCACCGGCATCAACGAAGAGATGAAGAAGGCCGCGGTGAAGGCCATCGCCGACCTCGCGCTGGTGGAATCCTCGGACGTCGTGGTCGCCGCCTACGGCGGCAAGCCGCTGAAGTTCGGCGCCGACTACCTCATCCCCAAACCCTTCGACCCCCGGCTGATCACCAAGGTCGCCCCGGCGGTGGCCCAGGCGGCGATGGACTCCGGCGTGGCCACGCTGCCCATCGAGGACTTCGCCAGCTACCGCCTGCGGCTCAGCCAGTTCGTCTTCCAGTCCGGGCTGGTGATGAAGCCGATCTTCGAGCGCGCCCGCCAGGACCCCAAGCGCGTGGTCTACGGCGACGGCGAGGAGGAGCGCGTGCTGCGCGCCGTGCAGGCGGTGGTGGACGACGGCCTCGCCCGGCCCATCCTCGTCGGCCGCCGCCGGGTGGTGAAGATGCGGCTCAAGCGCCTCGGCCTGCGACTCGGCATCGACGAGGACTTCGAGCTGGTGGACCCCGAGGACGATCCGCGCTACCGCGAGTACTGGACACTGTACCACTCGCTGATGGAGCGCCGCGGCATCACCCCGGACCGCGCCCGCCAGATCGTGCGCACGCGCAACACCGTGATCGCCGCCCTGATGGTCAAGCGCGGTGAGGCGGACGCCATGCTCGGCGGCATGGTGGGGCGCTACGAACGCCAGATCGACTACGTCGAGCAGGTCCTCGGCCGCCGGCCCGGCGTGCGCAACCTCGCGGCCATGAACGCGATCATGAGCCCCAAGGGCACGCTGTTCCTGTGCGACACCTACGTCAACAACGACCCCACGCCGCACCAGATCGCGGAGATGACCATCCTCGCCGCCGACGAGATCCGCCGCTTCGGCATTACCCCGAAGGTGGCGCTGCTCTCGCACTCCAGCTTCGGCACCTCCACGCGGCCGAACGCGGAGAAGATGCGCGAGGCACTTGAGCTCATCGAGGACCGTGACCCGACCCTCGAGGTCGAGGGCGAGATGCACGGCGACGCGGCCATCAACGAGCAGATCCGCAACCGCATTTTCCCGAACTCGCGGCTTCGCGGGCAGGCCAACCTGCTGATCATGCCCAGCCTCGACGCGGCCAACATCGCCTTCAACCTGCTCAAGACCGTCTCCGACACGGTCTCGGTCGGCCCCATCCTGTTGGGTTCGAACCAGCCCGCCCATATCCTGACCCCGTCGGTCACGGTCCGGGGCGTGGTAAACATGAGTGCGCTGGCGAGCGTCGAGGCGGCCATGGCCGAGGCAGCGGCCGCGGAGTGAGTGCCACGGCGGGGGCGCGGCCCCCGCCGGCCGAGGTGGGCGTATCGCGGGACGCGACGGGTGACAGGCATGACGAGCGAGACACCGATCGGCATTCTGCTGACCAATCTGGGAACCCCCGACACCCCGGACACAAAGGGGCTGCGGCGTTACCTCGCCGAGTTCCTCTGGGATCCGCGGGTGGTCGAGGCACCGCGGCTGCCGTGGTGGCTGGTGCTCCACGGCGTCATCCTGCGCACCCGCCCGCGCAAGTCCGCACAGGCCTACCAGCGGATCTGGGAGGAAGACGGCTCGCCGCTGCTGACCACCACCCGCCGCCAGGCCGAGGCGGTGCGCCGTTTCATCGCCGAGCGCACGGGCCGCCCCATCCCGGTGGCGGTGGGCATGCGCTACGGCCGCCCCTCGATCGAGGACGGCATTGCCGAGCTCGAGCGCGCCGGCGCCGAGCGCATCGCGGTGCTGCCGCTCTATCCCCAGTACTCCGCCTCCACCACCGCGTCCACCTACGATGCCGTGGCCAAGGCGATGACCCGCCGCCGCAGAGTGCCCGGCCTGCGTCTGGTCCGTGACTACCACGACCACCCGGGCTACCTGGACGCGCTGGCCGCCTCGATCAGCGAGTACTGGCAGCACTACGATCGCGGCGACATCCTGTTGTTCTCCTTCCACGGCATCCCCAGGGAGTACGCCGACAGGGGGGATCCCTATCCGGAACAGTGCGCGCGCACCGCCGCGGCGGTGGCCGGGCGCCTGGGACTGGGGCCGGAGGAATGGCTGACCACGTTCCAGTCCCGCTTCGGCCCCAAGGAGTGGCTGCAGCCCTACACCGACGTCACCCTCCAGCGCCTGGCCGGCGAGGGCACCCGGCGCGTGGACATGATCTGCCCCGGCTTCGCCGCGGACTGCCTGGAGACGCTGGAGGAGAACGACATCGGTAACCGCGAGCTGTTCATCGAGTCAGGGGGCGAGTCGTTCCACTACATCCCCTGCCTGAACGTACGCGACGACCACATCCGCGCGCTCGGCGACATCGTCCTGCGCGAGCTCCAGGGCTGGCTCGCCGCCCCGGAACCGGCGGCCAACGACGACGTCTTCTCGGCGGGCGGGCACTGACGCGCCGTCGTTTCCCGGCGGCCCCGCGGCCCGCCACCACGCCACAACGGGAGGAACCGCGATGACCCACGCGATCCGCGTTCACGAGCACGGCGGCCCGGACGTCATGCGCTGGGAGACGGTCGACGTGCCGCCTCCCGGACCGGGCGAGGCGCGGGTGCGCCACACCGCCATCGGCGTCAACTACATCGACGTCTACTTCCGCACCGGTCTGTACACGCCCCCCGGCCTGCCGTTCACCCCGGGCATGGAGGCCGCCGGCGTCGTCGAGGCCGTGGGCGATGGTGTCACCGAC
>NZ_WNXE01000260.1:0-2821 GCF_010993615.1 Arhodomonas sp. KWT
CGCCTCGCGCGGCGGGACCACCCCGAGGCGGCGGTGGCGCTCGCCGACGAGCAGGCCCGGCTCGGGCTCGTGCTCCGCGCCCTCGGCGGCGACGCCGGCCTGCGCGTCACCGCCGCCACGCCCCGGGCGGTGCGGGCCCGGCGCCGCTGGCTGGAGCGCGTGGCTGGCACCGGCCACCGCCACCCGCTGGCGTGGCGTGACGGCGAGCGGGTCTGCGTGCCCGAGCGCATCGCCTGCTTCCCGGACGCCGGGCGCAACCGCGACCTCTACCTCTGGCTGATCGCCCTCGCCAGCCGCTCCGATCCCCACGGCGGGGACTGGTTCACCGGCAACCAGGCCGCGGTCCGGCGTACCCTCGCGGCTCTCCCCGGCCTGACGCCGGTGTACCGGCGGCTGGTGGCGGCGACGCTCGCCGCCCGCCGCGACCCGGACCGGCTCGGCCGCGCCGAAGGGCACCGCGAGGCCGCGATCCGCGCCGCACTGGAGGAGCCGGGCAGCCGGACGGCGCTGCCGTCGGCACGGGGCCAGCCGGAGCCGGTCCCGGTCTGGCTCTATCCGGCCCCGGAAGCCGGCTCGGCCCCGACGCCGGCGGAACGCGACGACGACGCCACGGAGACCACCGCCGGTACGCCGCCGCGGGGCCGCGGGCGCAAGGCCGCGGAGTACGTCGAGGACACGGACGGCCGCAGCGGACTGATCGTCTTCCGGCTGGAGAGCCTGTTCTCATGGTCGGAATACGTGCCCGTGGACCGGACCGTGGACGACAGCGAGGACGAGGACGCACCGCGGGTCGCCGAGGACCTGGACCGGCTCAGCCTCAGCCGCACCGGCACGGCACCGGCCTCGCGCCTGCGCCTGGACCTCGACCTTCCCACCGCCGGCGACGACGACACGCCACTCGGCGAGGGCCGGCTGCTGCCGGAATGGGACTGGCGCCGGGGCGAGCTGCGCCCCCGGCACTGCCGGGTCGTGCCGCTGCTGCCCCGGGACGCCGCACCGATGGCCGTCCCCGCCCACCTTGCCGCCCCGGCGGCGCGGCTGCGGCGGCGCTTCGAGGCCCTGCGCCCGGAGCGCTACTGGCAGCGCCGCCAGGCCAGCGGCCGGGCCCTGGACCTGCCCGCCTGTATCGAGCACCGCACCGCCCGCCGCCGCGGCCGGGCCGACACCGCACCACGCCTGTGGGCAGACCCGCGGGAGCAGCAGCGCGACCTCGCCTGCCTCGTGCTCGCGGACCTGTCGCTGTCCACCGAGGCCTGGGTGGACGACGACGACCAGGTGATCGAGGTGGTGCGCGACAGCCTGCACCTGCTCGGCGAGGCCCTGGACGCCGGCGGCGACCGCTTCGCCATGTACGGCTTTTCCTCGCGCCGGCGCTCCCACGTGCGCTTCAGCCTGCTCAAGAACTTCGCCGAGCCCTGGGGCGAGACCGCCCACGGGCGCATCCACGCCCTGCGCCCGGGCTACTACACCCGCATGGGCGCGGCGGTGCGCCAGGCCACCGAGATCCTCGCGGAACAGCCGGCCTCCCAGCGCCTGCTGCTGCTGCTCACCGACGGCAAGCCCAACGACCTGGACGTCTACGAGGGCCGCTACGGCCTGGAGGACACCCGCCACGCCCTGCTGGAGGCGCGCCGCGCCGGCATCACGCCCTTCTGCGTGACCATCGACCAGGAGGCCGCGGACTACCTGCCCTACCTCTTCGGCCAGCGCCACCACGCCCTGCTCCGCCAGGCGCAGGCCCTGCCGGAGCTGCTGCCGCGACTCTACCTGCTGCTCACGGAGGCGACGGCATGAGCGACGCAGCCGCCGACGCCCCGCGCACGGGGGCCTACGCCGTTCCCGGCGACCTGGCCATGTGGTGGTTCATCCTCGCCGAGCTCGCCGTATTCGGCGCCCTGCTCGCCAGCCTGATCGTCGCCGGTGCCCTGGCGCCGGAGGTCTTCGCCGCCGGCCGTGCCGGGCTGCACCCCCTCGCCGGTCTGGCCAACACCGTGATGCTGCTGACCGGCAGCTACCTCGTGGCCCGCGGCATCGACGCCGCCGCCGTGGACGGTCCGCGCCGCTGCGCGCCATGGTTCCTGGCCGCGACGCTGACCGGCACCGGCTACGTGGCCGTCAAGCTCGGCGAATACGCCGACCTCGTTGCCGCGGGCTACAACCTGCGCACCAGTACCTTTCATTTCTTTTACTTCTTCACCACGGTGTTCCACCTTATGCACGTGGTGCTCGGCATGATCGTGCTGGTAGCGGTCGCGCGACGGTGCCGGCGGGGCGACTACGACACCGAGGGGCTCAGGGCCCCGGAGAGTGCGGCGAGCTACTGGCACATGGTGGACCTGGTGTGGCTCGCGCTCTTCCCGCTGCTCTACGTGCTGCCATGAGACGGGCCGAGACACTGTCGCAGCACTGGATCATGCTGCTGGCGCTGACCGTCGCCGCGGCCCTGGCGGCCACGGTGGTGCCCCCGCCCTGGCTGACGCCGGCGGTGGCGACGCTGACGCTGATCAAGGGCCGCACCGTGATCGACTCGTTCATGGGCCTGCGTGACGCCTCGCCGCTGCTACGCCACACGGTCGATGCCTGGCTTGCGGGAGTGGTCGCACTGGGCCTGGTCGTGCGGCTGGCATGATGAATCACAAATAACTACCCCTTTAGAGGTATTTCATCGATGGTATGCCCGCCTGTCAGGCGGTACACTGAATGTGATGCACACCGCGTTATCCGGTAACGCGTCAGCGGAGGCGCCCAGCCCATGCGATTGACCCTCTACACCGACTACTGCCTGCGCGTGCTCATGTACCTCGGTGTCAAGGAAGACCGG
>NZ_WNXE01000261.1:0-2815 GCF_010993615.1 Arhodomonas sp. KWT
CGGCTGCCGGGGCGGCTCGTCCTTGCGCTGATGGGCGTCGGGGCGGTGCAGCTCGGGGCCATGTACGTGTTCTTCTACCAGTCGTTCCTGCTGCTCAGCGTCCCCGAGGTGCTGCTGTTCACCATCTTCACGCCGCTGTACATCTCGCTGCTCGATGACGCCCTCAAGGGCCGGGTCAATCCCGGCGCGCTGGCCGGTGCGGCGCTCGCCGTGGCGGGTGCCGCGGTGATCCGCTACCAGGGCGTGTCGAGCGATATCTGGGCGGGCTTCCTGGTGGTCCAGGGCGCGAACCTGTGCTTCGCCGCCGGCCAGATCGCCTACCGCCGCATCGCCGGCGAGGTCGAGGCCGCCGTCCCGCAGCTCCAGGCGTTCGGGTGGTTCTACGTGGGCGCGCTGTGCGTGGGCGTGCCGGCGTTCCTGATCTTCGGCGATGCCTCGTCGCTGCCGACGACCCCGGTGCAGTGGGGCGTGCTCCTGTGGCTGGGGCTGGTGGCCTCGGGGCTGGGGTATTTCCTCTGGAACAAGGGCGCGGCGCTCACCGACGCGGGCAGCCTCGCGGTGATGAACAACGCCCTGATCCCGGCGGGTCTGCTCGTGAATGTGCTCATCTGGAACCGCGATGCGGACCTCGGGCGTCTGGCCCTGGGCGGGGCGCTGATGGGGCTCGCGCTGTGGGTGAATCACCTGCTGCGACCGCGCGGCGCGACCGCCGCCGCGGTGCCCGCCGCCGGCGAGTAGGCGCGTCAAGGCAGCGCCGCCGCCACCGCCGGTGGCAACGGCACGTCACAGGCGGCCTCCGCGGCGACCTCGCCGACGATCACCAGCGCCGGGCGCTCGTCGCGCACGGGCGGCAGGCCGTCGGCGAGGGTCGTGCGATACACCGACTGGTCGGCGCGGGTGCCGCCGTGGATTACCGCCACCGGCAGCCCCCGTCCCAGCCCGGCGTCGAGCAGCGCCCGGCGCAGACGCGGCCACTGGCGGGTGGCCATGTAGCAGACCAGGGTGCGTCCCGGTCCGGCCAGTGCCCGCCAGTCCTGGGCCGGCAGGTCGCCGTCGCGGCCGTGGCCGGTGATGAACGTGACCGCCGACGCCCGTCCCCGCTGGGTCAGCGGGATGCCCGTCGCCGCGGCGCAGCCCAGGGCGGCGGTCACGCCCGGCACCACCTCGCAGGGCACCCCAGCGGCCCGGCACGCCGCCAGCTCCTCGCCGCCGCGGCCGAACACGAACGGATCGCCGCCCTTGAGGCGCACCACGTGGCGCCCGGCCCGGGCGTGCTCGACGAGCAGTGCGCAGATCGCCGGCTGCGCCAGGGTGTGGCGGGCGCAGCGTTTGCCGGCGTCGATCACCCGGGCATGTTCCGGGGCCATCGCCAGGATGCGGTGGTCGATGAGGCGGTCGTGGACGATCACGTCGGCGGCGGCAAGGGTCCGGGCCGCACGGATCGTGAGCAGGTCCGGGTCGCCGGGTCCGCAGCCCACCAGCGAGACGCAGCCGCCCTCCGGGACGGGTCGATACGGGGTCATGGTCGCCTCCATCAGCCGGTCACCGCAGAGGGCCGGCCGGCGAGCACGGCGAAGCGCGCGGTGCCGTCCAGGGGACCGGCCTCGAACAGGTTGGTCAGCCAGTAGCGCTCGGGCAGCCCCTCCTCGTCGGGGGTCGCGTAGACGCAGGCGTGCAGGCTGCCGTCGCTGCCGATCAGCGCCGCGCGGTAACGCCCGGCGCGGGGATCGGCGTATTCCAGCCAGTCACCGTCGGTGCCGTCGTCGAGCAGTGTCCGCGCCCAGGCATGCCAGTCCGCCGGGACCTCGCCGTGGGCGAGCTCGTAGCGCTCGTGTCCCCGGCCGGGCACGCGGGTCCAGCAGTCCAGGGCGGTGACGTCCAGGCGCCCGCGGGCGACGGCGACGCCCTGCCAGGCCGTGGCCAGGGCGGTGACGCGCACCGGTGTGTGCTTGAACTCCGGTTCCCCGGAGCGGGGACACACCGCCGGGTTGACCAGGGCCCCGGCGCGGCCGCCGCTGGCGAACTGCTCGCTCCAGTGCATGGGCAGAAACACGGCCCCCGGTGCCTGCTCCGGGGTGATCTCCACGCGCACCACGGTGGTGCCCCAGGCGCTCTCCACCCGGGCCAGACCGCCGGTGGCGAGGCCGAGCGCGGCCGCGTCGGCGGGACTCACCGCCAGCCGCGGTTCCGGCGTGTGGCCACACAGGCGGGGTGCACGGGCGGAGCGGGTGAGGGTGTGCCAGTGATCGCGCACCCGCCCGGAGTTGAGGCTTAGCGGGTAGTCGGCGTCCGTCGCGTGGGCCGGCGCCCGGGGCTCGACGGCCTGCAGGCGGGCCCGGCCGTCGGCGGTGGGGAAGCCCCCGTCGGCGAACAGGCGCGGGTGTTCGGCACCGCCGGCGGCGGGCAGCGGCCACTGTCGGGGGGCGAGGGCGTCGTAGCCGGCACGGTCCAGGCCGGCGAGGCCGCCGATGTCGAACGCACGCGGCGCGCCGTCGAGGGCGGAGAGCCGCGCATGCTCGTCGAAGATCTCGTGGGGGCCCGCGTAGTCGAAGCCGGTGTAGCCCATGCGCCGGGCGACCGCGGCGATCATCCACCAGTCCGGCCGTGCCTCGCCCGGGGCGTCGCGGAAGGGGCGCTGGCGGGAGATGCGGCGCTCGGAGTTGGTTACCGTGCCGTCCTTCTCGCCCCAGGCGGCGGCGGGCAGGAGGACGTCCGCCCAGGCCGCGGTGTCGGTCTCGCGGGTCATGTCCGAGACCACCACCAGCTCGCAGCGGTGCAGTGCCTCGCGCACGCGCTCGGTATCCGGCAGGCTCAC
>NZ_WNXE01000262.1:0-1372 GCF_010993615.1 Arhodomonas sp. KWT
GCCGCGGCCCTGGGCTCGCCGGTGAACTGCGTGGCCTGGCTGGCGAACACCCTCGGTGCCTTCGGCATCCCGCTGAAGGCCGGCGAGGTCATCCTCTCCGGCTCGCTGGTGCCGCTGATCCCCATCGCGCCCGGCGAGTCCATGCACCTCAGCATCGGCGGCATCGGCACGGCCGGCTGCCGGTTCGTCTGAGCCGCCCTGAATCCTGACGGAGGAACGGACCATGAGCATGAAAGCGGCCGTAATCGGCTCGGGCAACATCGGCACGGACCTGATGATCAAGATCCTGCGCAACGCCGAGCACCTGGAGATGGGGGTGCTGGTGGGCATCGACCCGGACTCGGACGGGCTGGCCCGGGCCCGGCGCCTGGGCGTGGCGACCTGCGACACCGGCGTCGAGGGCCTGGTGGCGATGCCCGAGTTCGAGGACATCGAGGTGGTCTTCGACGCGACCTCGGCGAAGGCGCACGTGCACAACGACGCGGTCCTGCGCCAGTCCAGGCCAGAGATCCAGGTCATCGACCTCACCCCGGCGGCCATCGGCCCCTACTGCGTGCCGGTGGTGAACCTGGAGGAGACCCTGGCGGACCCGTCGGTGCACAACGTCAACATGGTCACCTGTGGCGGCCAGGCCACCATCCCCATGGTGGCGGCGGTGGCGAGCGTCGCCGAGGTGAGCTACGCGGAGATCGTCGCCTCGATCTCCAGCCGTTCGGCGGGCCCGGGCACGCGCGCGAACATCGATGAGTTCACCGAGACCACCAGCCAGGGGCTGGAGGCGGTGGGCGGTGCGCGGCGCGGCAAGGCCATCATCATCCTCAACCCGGCTGAGCCGCCACTGCTCATGCGTGACACCGTCTACACCCTCTCGCCGCTGGACGCCGACGAGGCGGCGATCGAGGCCGCCATCGAGGCCATGGCCGAGCGGGTGTCGAGCTATGTGCCCGGCTACCGGCTCAAGCAGTCGGTGCAGTTCGAGCGCTTCGATGAGAGCCGCCCGCTCAACGTCCCCGGTATCGGCCGGGTGACGGGCCTGAAGACCGCCGTGTTCCTGGAGGTGGAGGGGGCGGCGCACTACCTGCCCGCCTACGCCGGCAACCTCGACATCATGACGTCCGCGGCGCTGGCCACCGCCGAGCGCTTCGCCGCGCACGCCGGCGAGCGCGCCGGCGCCACCGCCTGAGGGAGGAAGGACAATGGCCAACAAACTCTATATCTCCGACGTCACCCTGCGTGACGGCTCCCACGCGATCCGCCACCAGTACAGCGTGGACAACGCGCGGCGCATCGCTGCGGCGCTGGACCGGGCGAAGGTCGACTCCATCGAGGTCGCCCACGGCGATGGCCTGCAGGGCTCGTCGTTCAACTACGG